>JBILTL010000193.1:0-2532 GCA_044371535.1 Flavobacteriales bacterium
TATGATACTCGCCCGTTGTTAACCATGTCTGAAAAAGAGCTCTTCCTAAACACCGCTGCTGACAACGATTACATCTTGTTCTTCGAGCATGACAGTGTGAATGAATGTTGTACACTTCAACACACAGATAAGGGAGTTCGAGTAAAAGAGACTGGTAGATTTACTGATTTTTTCTGAACTACGTAACTGGAAATCCTCCGGATTTATTCCTACTTCGTAAAGGGAAAACCAGAGGTTTTATTCCTACTTCGTAATTCCAACTCTGTAATTACAATCGTCGAAGACATTCGCCAAAGGCATTCGTTCATAGAACATTCGCCGAAGGCATTCTTTCCTTCTGTTAACTTTTGAATTTAGTACTATTCCATTGGAATCATGTTGTTAACATTAAGTTCACTTTGAAAAGTTATATTCGCGTCAATGAGTACCGAGAAACACAACAACACGAATTGGATGTACATGTTGCGCACAACGCAGCAGCACCATGTTCAGTTAAGTTCATTTGCTGATCAGAAAGCCAATATCATTATTGCAAGTAACTGTATTATTTTCTCCATTACCCTTGCCCGTATTGAAACTGCCATGGGTTATTGGGGAGTATGGTCTTTGTTGGCAACCTCGGTTTTATGCATCATTACGGCGGTGATGGTTGTGGCTCCGTTGTCATTGCCGAAAAAACGTCCAGACTTCGACTCGAAAAACTTCAACCCGTTATTCTTCATGCACTTCAGTGCCTACACTCCAGAGGAATACGACTCACGCATGAAACAAATCATGAGCACCAAAGAAGAAGTGCAAGAGTCTATGATTCGAGATATCTATCAAATTGGAAAGGTTCTTTCAACTCGTAAATACCCTTTCTTAAAAATCAGCTCTGCCATCTTCATCGGCGGAATGCTCCTAAGCCTTGTGCTTTTCAGCATCCAAATCGGAATGGATAAATTTTAAAATAATCTCGCCGCAGGCATTTGTTGAAAACATTCGTGCTTGCACATTCGTTGCTCTGCAACATTCGTCCTACGGACATTCTTCCCTATTGAGCAGAGACTTCTTTCACAAAATCAACAACCCCATTCATGAACACCTGCTGGTCGTCCCACATGGAAAGGTGGCTGCCATTCGGACAATACAAGAATTTTCCTTTTTGAACGAGCTTGCTTTGTTCTTCCATGGCAGCTGGATCCATGGTGTCGTATTTCGCTCCAATCATTAAGGTGGGAACTGCTATTTCGTGCAAGCGATTTTTAATGTCCCAATGGGTTAGTCTTCCGCTTACCCCGAATTCACTAGGACCTTGCATAAGTGTGTAAATAGTATTGTTTGCATGTTTGATGGAACGATTCAATGCATCTGGCCATTCTTTCAAACGACAGATGTGCTCGTTGTAATAATTCGGAATAAGCAATTCCATGTAACGTGGATTCGCGAAATCTTTTTTCGCTTCCAATGCTCTGATTTCCGTAAGGACTTCCGGAGGCATTTGCTTGGCTAAAACTTCGTCAGCATACTTCCCATATTCCGGAGCACTTGCCACCATGTTTGCAACGATGAGTCCTTTTAAATTATTCTGGTATTTCAGTGCGTATTCCATGGCTAAGATTCCACCCCATGAATTTCCAAGCACATAGAAATTCGATTGGTCTGCTCCTATTGCTTTTCTTACTTGTTCAACCTCTTCCACAAAACGCTCGGTGGTCCACAAGCTGCTGTCTGTCGGCTGATCGCTGTAGTAAGAACCCAGTTGATCGTATTCGTAAAACTCAAATCCTTCACGAAGGAAGAACGTCTCGAAGCATTCCATGTACTCGTGCGTCATTGCAGGACCTCCGTGCAACAACAAAATTTTAATCTTCGGATTATTCCCATATCGCTTCGTCCAAACCTTGAAAGTTCCAACGGGAGTTTCAATCGGAATCAACTTCACACCACCACCTTCAATTGGATCTGAATAATTAAAATATTCAGACAATCTATTTTGATTCGACTCATTCGACTTCTCTTCACTCCCACAACTTACCAACACTGCAACCATTAGCGCTGCTGAAATAACTTTCAAACTATTCAATTTCACTTCAATTAAATTTTCTGCAAATATCGCAAATGAATTGTCTATTTATAGGTCGAATAATAATTCGCCCCTATCAATTCTTACAATTCGCGAAGCATTCGTCAAAGACATTCGTTGCTGAGCAACATTCGACCCTCTCTTACCTTATTTCCCTTCTTCCATCATCTATCATACGTTTTCTATCAAAACATGACAATTAGCGTCTATTTCAGAAAACCATTGGTCTAGGTTTACTGAAATATGTATAACATGTCTACAGAAAGCAGATCAAGCGACAATCCGGTGATTTCAAAATCAACCCGATTACTAGAAGAGAATGCGTTAACCATTCATAAGTGGCTACTTTTTTCCGTTGCAATTTTCTCATTGGTATTTTCATTTATCAGTGTACTGCTAGGTGACTATACACAAGCTTGGATTTCGATACTTAGTGTCCCGGGGGTATGCATAGCTTACATGCTCAT
>JBILTL010000083.1:0-9039 GCA_044371535.1 Flavobacteriales bacterium
GAAACGGAAATGATGGCGCGCGAACGTGCGAAATTGGCCATAAACAACGCTTGGAGATTGGCTTCGGTCATTGCAATTGCATTCAGTGTTTTGTATTTCTTCGGCATGCACATCTCTGCGTTTGAAGCATTTCTGCCTATTGGAATATTCACCATTGCTGCCATTCAAACATATAGTTTTCTTTCCACCCGATTAAACCGCTATCGCACCAATGCGCTTTATCGCGTGGTGAATAGTTTATTCATTAACGGGGCCTCGATTGCTCTTGGCTATTTCGCATTCGACTACCTCGGACTTGTCATTGGATTCATTGTAGGACAAGTGATTTCCTTGTGGGTTCTGTTCAACGGAACGCGTCAGGATGAACTTACAGAGGAACCCGTGAAAGACATTTCACTTAAAAATTTCAAGCAATACATTTTCTTCAATACTCCGCAAGGCATTATTGAAACATTGCAATTGAGTGGAACTGTTTGGATGTTGAATGTCTGTTTCGGCGATTCAGCAACGGGTCTGTATTTCATGTGTTGGAAAATTATTCAAGCACCTGTAAACCTCATAAGCAACACCGTCTTTCTTACGCATTACAACAAAGCCTCTGAACTGAAGAACAAAGGCGAGTCTTACCGTCCGCTTATTCTGAGCACTGCAAAGGCACTCATGCTATTCAGCGGAATTGGTGCTGTATTAATTGTTGCGCTTGCCCCTACTCTTTTCGCGTTTGTATTCGGAGAAGAGTGGAGAGCATCTGGAGATATGGCGCGTTGGTTAGCTCCGTTCTTCGTTTTGAATTTCTCGGTTTCTCCGTTTTCGTTCACAGCTATTCTAGAAAACGCGCAGAACAAAGCGCTTGGATTAAACATCATTGACGTTATTCTAAAACTCGGTGCCCTTTACGTCGGATTCCTCATGAACAGCGTCATGTGGGCCATAGGGTTGTATTCATTGGTGAGCAGTCTCATGTATTTGATCACTTTCTTTTGGTATTTGCATTTGGCTAAAAACGGAAACGAATGAAGAAGTTGTTTCAATCTTCGTTCGTTCGAAATACAGCAATCTTATTGATTGGCACAGCTTCGGCACAGGCCATTCAAATTCTCGGTGCATTCGCATTAGCGCGCATATACAATCCGGAAGAGTTTGCAGTCTTCTCTTTTTTCACCGCTTGCACTTCCATTATTCTCTCCTTTTCTTCGTTGCGATTTGAACTGGCCATTGCACTTCCGAAATCAGGGGAAGAAGCTGAACAATTGGTAGCACTTTCGTTCCGCACCTTTTTGCGTGTTTTAGGATTGATTGTTTTAGGGATTGTGCTCATTTTTTCCGGACAAGGAATTTTCAATTACACTGTGCCAAACGCAATTCTTTTGGTTCCTGTGTTTACCTTCTTCGCAGGATTCACGCAGATATTAAACTATTGGTCAACGCGCAACGGCACCTTCCTTCGCAATGCTCTTTCGAAAATCAGCGTTGCTGCAGTTACCATCGGGACTAGCTTGTTGTGGGGAATGTTAATGGAAGATCCCATTGGATTGATTTACGGCGCTATACTTGGGCAAATCATGGGGTGGATAATTATCGGTTCCAACTATTCCAAATTGGCTATTCAAGCTTGGAAGAATTTATCGAATCACGATGCTAAAATGTTGTGGAAAACGTACAGTAAGTTTCCAACTTACAACGCACCGAATGCGCTTTTAGATAACCTGCAGCAATACGGAATTGTATTTTTATTGGGAACATTTTTCGTGAGTGAAATCAGTTCCTACTATTTCCAATCCATTCGCATTCTTGCGGCACCACTCGCATTAATTGGCGCAAGCATTTATCAAGTCTTCTATCCCAAGGCCGCTCAAGCCTTTCACGACACTAAGAACATTCGCGGATATGTGCTGAAAATTTACGCCGTATTATTCGCTATTGGGTTCCCCATTTTTGCTGTGCTCTTCTTCTTCACAGAGAACATTTTCGTTTTCTTACTGGGTGAAACTTGGCGAATGACGGCCGTTTACGCGCACATTCTCATTCCGTTTATCTTCTTAAACTTTTTAATTTCACCGGTAAGCGCTGTCACAGCGGTGGTGCACAAACAACATCAGTCTTTCGCATTTTCATTGGTGGGATTAACCCTTAAAATTGTGAGCATTCTGATTGGCGGCTTGATGAATGACCCGATCCTTGGCTTCACGTTGTTCAGCCTTTCAGGCATGGGCATTATGCTGGCCGGAATGTTTTGGTATTGGCACATCGCAAAAGAACGCGAAACTTTGGAGCATTTGGGCTAAATTTGAACATGCTCAAACGCAGAATTCTTTTTTACTTATCGAAGTGGATTAAACCTGTTATGGTCGGACGTTACAAGCGTTCCGACGGAACGATTCTTCCGCTCACTCGCATTTGCTCTTCTACTTTTTTACAAGGAGAAAAGAATTTTCATATCGAAGACAACGTGTACATTGGTCACGCGAATTTCATAGATGCTTCAAACGGATTAACGATTGAAGAAGGCTGTCAGATTACAAACTTTGTAAGCATCATTACACATTCCAGTCACGACGCCATTCGTCTATACGGAAAACACTACGCTTCTACCCCAAACAAATTGGCCTACAACGAAGGACAAGTGAAAATTGGAAAATACTCGTTCATTGGTCCACATGCTGTCATTATGCCTGGAACAACTATCGGAAAAGGCAGCTTGGTTTCGGCCTATAGTTTTGTGAAAGGCTCATTCCCAGACTACGCAATAGTTAGCGGAAATCCGGCGGTAATTGTTGGAGACACACGCGATCGCGATAAAAAATGGCTGGCAGAAAACGAAGCGCTTCAAGCGAATTACAAATCTTGGAACGAAGCGTAAGATGATAAATAAAAAACTCCTCATTATCGGTAGCACTTCTGTTCACACTGAGAACTTTTTCCAACTCATGAAGGGAGAATTCAAGGAAGTGCAAGTCATCTCAAAAATTAATTTTAGTTTATGGAGTCTTGCAGCTCAATTGAGCACTCCTAGAACAATTAGATCATTCGTCAAGAAATTTAACCCTGACATCGTTCATATTCACCAAGTAAATAGTGTTGCTTACTATGCATTAAGGTCAGTATTACCATTGGGTATTCCAACCGTTCTAACGGCCTGGGGTAGTGACATCTATTTGACCCCAAAAAGAAATTTCATTCTGAAATCGCTAGTTAGATGGAACCTAAAGCATGCAAATTATTTTACTGCGGATTCTAATGATCTAGCCCAAGCTATGCAAAACTTAATTCCAGAGAGGAAAATTGACATTCTCATAGCGAATTTTGGCATAAACTTAAAACCAGTGCAAACCGTAAAGGAAAAAATATTTTATTCCAATCGACTGCACAAGAAATTGTATCGTATCGATTTAATCCTTCGCGCCTTCGCAAAATTCAAAAGTCAGTCGAACAGAGAAGAATGGAAATTGATTGTTGGAGCGGTTGGGGAAGAAACAGACAACTTAAAAGCACTTGCACTTTCATTAGGCATTGAAAGTAGCACAACTTTTGTCGGATGGCTGCAGCCTGAAGACAACGCTATCAACTACGCGAAAGCAACCTACTATATTTCTATTCCGGAAAGTGATGCAACTTCCATTAGTGTTCTTGAAGCAATGGCCAGCGGCTGCATACCCATTCTATCAGATTTACCTTCTAACAACGAGTGGATCACGCACAAATCAAATGGTTTTATAGCCAAAAATGTAACATCTGATTTTATTTCTGATGCATTCGAAACAGAATTTTCAAATGCTGCTGAATTGAATAAAGAACGTATTGAACGCGATGGCACGAAAGACGCCAACAGAAAAAAATTCATTGCGCTTTATGAAAAACTTTTAGCAAAATGAAAACACGCATTGCTCATTTCACGACACTCCACCCGCCTTTCGACAGTCGTATCTTCATGAAGGAATGCGTGAGTTTGTCACAAGCCGGTTACGAAGTTTTCTTGGTGGTTCCGCATACGGAATCGCTTGAAAAGCAAGGCATTCACGTGGTTGCCCTTCCAACAACAACCAGTAGACTTAAAAAATTACTCGTCACCGCGTGGCAAGGATTTTTCGTCATTCTGAAATTGAATGTTCGCGTTGTTCACATTCACGACCCCGAACTCATTCGCTTTGCACCCTTATTCTGGCTACTCGGAAAAAAGGTAATTTTCGATTCGCATGAATATGTAAGCAAACAAATAGAAAGTAAGCCACTGGGGCCTCTTTTCCTTCGGAAAATGATTGGTTTTGTATACATGTGCATGGAGCAATTCTACATTCTATTTTCCGCCCGAGTAATTGTCACAGAGAATGGCCAAATACTATCTAAAAACAAACAAGCTGTTGTAAGAAATTACCCAATACTTTCTCTTCCTCAAATAAAAAAATCAGAACAAAAAGGTGAAATTACACGCTTCATTTATTGCGGCGGATTAACTGAAATACGCGGCATATACGAATGCATCGAAGCCATTAGTCAAATAGAAAACACTTCTCTCACCCTTATAGGGGCGTGGGACTTCGAGGCATACAGACAAAAATGCATGTCTTCAAACGGTTGGGCAAAAGTAACTGAGGTAGGGCACCTGCCCGCAACGGAAGTATATCAGCACTACGGAAACGCTCATGTAGGCTTAGCCATTTTGTACCCTGAAAAGAATTATCTAGACTCCACTCCAGTAAAAGTATTCGAATACCTCGCCTGCGGACTTCCGGTCATCATGTCGAACTTCCCGTATTGGGAAAAAACTTTTGTCGAAGGATGTTTTTTCGCCAACCCCTTCAACAAACAAGAATTGATTTCAGCAATGAAACAATTGCAAAGCGAATCGCTGCGTCTTGAATCTGGAAAAAGCGGAAATGTTTGGGTGAAAGAAAATTGCAGTTGGGAAAACGAAGCACGCACGTTGGTTCAACTCTATAACGAAATTACAAAATGAATTATCCTTCTGTAGGCATTGCCATTCCTTGCTTTCAAGAAGCAGTGCACATTGAAGAATGTGTACTATCCTGTTTGAATCAAACCTATTCAGGAAACATTCGTGTGTACGTTGCCGATGGAGGAAGCACAGATGGAACACTTGAAAAGCTTCAGCAGCTTGCCCTTCAACATGAAAATAAAATTGTTGTGTTGAAGAATGAACGTCGCGTTACACCCGTAGCCCTAAACATGGGATTGCAAGCAAGTAACGAAGATTTCAAAATGATTCTTGGCGCACACGCTGCACTTCCGAATGACTACATTGAAAAATGCATGCAAACGTTTATTGAAAATCCGGAAGCTGATTGTGTTGGAGGAATAATCATAAACGAATATCAAGATGCGACTTCTCAAGCCATTGGATGTGCCATGTCTTCGTCGTTCGGTGTTGGCAATGCGCATTTCCGAACAGGAAACAAAAACGGATTTGTAGACACGGTTGCCTTCGGCATGTATCGCAAAGAAGTGTTTGAAAAAATTGGATATTTCAGAGAAGAACTTATTCGCAATCAAGACGACGAGTTCAACTTCCGCATGAAAAAAAACGGCATGAAATGTTATTTGAATACGGAGTTGCATTCGAAGTACTACGTGCGCGGAACGTTAAGCAAACTCATGAAACAGTATTATCAATACGGTTATTGGAAAGTGTATGTGAACATTCTTCATGGACAAATTACAACAGTGCGACAACTCGTTCCGTTTGCTTTTGTTTGTCACCTTATTCTTTTCGTCTTTACCAATATATTTTTTCCGAAGTATGCCGTTTACTTAGGAATTCCCATTCTAGCTTATTTCATTCTTGCGCTCATATTCACTGGTCGAGCAAAAAGCAAAGAGCCGCGTGTAACCATGTTAAGCTTTTTCATTTTACATTTAGGATACGGTTGGGGTTATTTGCGCGGTGTCATTGAGATGAAGATTTTCGGTAAGCGCCCTACCCTTCAAAACGCACAACACAACAGATAGAATATGCGGTCAGCACTTTTTATTTTATTCGCTTTGCTCATGAACTCGCTTTCAGCACAGAATTTAAGTGTGAAGCAAAATTTGACTTCACCATTCATGAAATGGTATTTCAATGAAGAAGGAAAGTCAGAATACATGTCGGCCGTTGTACCAGGCAACGTGCACAGAGATTTGGTGCTGAACAAAATTATTCCCGACCCACTTGTTGGAACGAACGAAACCACTGTGCAATGGGTATCGGAAAAAAGTTGGGAATACACCTTGAACGATTTCGTTTGCGAACCGAACATGCTCCTTCAAGATAAAATTGAATTGCGTTTGAATGGAATTGACACCTACGCGAAAATTTTTCTGAACGATTTTTTTCTGGGTGAAACGAACAACGCTTTCGTGCAATTCGATTTTAATGTGAAAGGAATTATTCTTCCGAAAGGAAATAAGCTGCGTATTGTTTTTTCTCCGGCTGAAGGCTACGCGAAACAAAAATTAAGCGAACGCATCTTACCTCTTCCTGGAGACAGCATTCGTGCGGTTTGCAGAAAGCCGCAGTATCACTTCGGATGGGATTGGGGACCGAAGCTCGTGACCTGCGGCATTACCAAACCCATTGAATTGGTTGGACACACCGATCTGTTGTTCGAGACTTTTGGTGTTGAAACGCTTTCGTTGAATGAAGGAAAAGCTCAGATGCGCGCGCACATTCATTACCGAGCAGACAAAGAAGAAAAAGTTACTGTTGCATTTAATTTCGGCGGACAAGTATTCAAGGAAGAATTTGTTTCGCGCGTGGGAGAGCACGATTTCATTTTTCAATTTGAATTAAAAGATCCCAAGCTTTGGTGGCCGAATGAAGCAGGAGAACCCTTCATGTATTTGGTTCAGTGTACCCTTCAAACAGCAAGTGGTAAAGCGAATACGCGCGTCATTAAAACAGGAGTTCGAACCATAGAGTTGGTGAATAAACCCGATGAGTTCGGAGAAAGTTTTTTCTTCAAGGTAAACGGAAAAAGCATTTTCATGAAGGGTGCGAATTACATTCCCCTTCGTATGCTTCCTTCGGTAAACAGCGAATCGGAATACCGTGTTTTATTGGAGCAATGCAAGGCAGCGCATTTCAATATGCTGCGTGTTTGGGGCGGTGGAATTTACGAGAGCGATTTGTTTTATTCGCTTTGCAATGAAATGGGAATTCTTATCTGGCAAGACTTCATGTTTGCGTGCAGCATGTATCCGGGCGATGCGAAGTTCTTGGAAAGTGTTCAGAAGGAAGCTGAACAAAATGTTCGCAGAATTTCTTACAACCCCTGTATGGCCCTCTGGTGCGGGAACAACGAGAACGCAGAAGCTTGGTCGAACTGGGGGTGGAAAACGGGACTCTCGAATGCATCTGTTACCGCCATTGACAGCGAGTATGATCAATTGTTCAATCAGCTTTTACCGGGAATTGTCGGACACTTTTCGAACCTCCCTTATTGGCCTTCCTCTCCGCAATTCGGAAGAGGAAATAAAGAGTCCTTAAATGTGGGTGATTCACATTATTGGGGGCTGTGGCACGATGAGCAACCGTTTTCTGTTTTGGAAACGAAGGTTCCTCGCTTCATGAGTGAATTCGGCATGCAGAGTTTTCCGAGTGAAGATGTAATGAAGTTAATGTCGCCCCTTGCGCCTTACGACATGAATTCGGAGGGAATAAAATTGCATCAGAAAAACGCGCGTGGTTTTGGTTTAATGAAGCAATACACCGAACAATGGTATCCGGAAGCGAGCGAGCTTCCTGTTCCCGAGTACGCGAGGCTCACCCAAGAAATGCAAGCCGAAGGCATGTGTCGCGCCATTGAAGTTCAGCGCAGCAGCCCGCGTTGCGGAGGAACATTGTATTGGCAGTTGAATGACGTGTGGCCATCGTTTTCGTGGAGCAGCATTGATGTATTGGGAAAGGAAAAAATCTTCCATCAAAAATTAAAAGAGAGCTATGCTCCTCAATTGCTGACATACAAAATTGAAAACGATTCACTCTATATTGTTTGGGTCGACGATCAATACAACCAATCTTATTACGTGAAAGTTTTCGGAGAAATAAAACAGCTTCAAAAGAAACATGCCCGCGGCGTCGGCTTCAGCAATTACACCATTGCCGTTAATGGACGTATCTCTGTGAGTGAAGGAATTTCACTTCGCGATTTAAAAGGAAAGTATGAGCGAATGCTTTCGTTAGAGGCTGTCTACAGGGACATTTCGATTCAACGAACGTTTACCGTTCGGTAGAATGTCCGAATGACTGATGTTGGCTTTGCCAACGAATGCCTCTGGCGAATGTCTGCGACGAATGTCCGAAGGACTAATGTTGGCTTTGCCAACGAATGCCTCTGGCGAATGTCTGCGACGAATGTCCGAAGGACTTTAATTAATCTTGCGAAGCATCGCCGAAGACTGTCGTTCGAAGAACATTCGCCAACGGCATTCTTTTCTTTAGAAAGGAGACTCTTCCCCGCCGGTGAACGTAAAGTCCTCGTCATCGCCGAAGTCATCGTTCATCTTCGAAGCCACTGTGATGGTGGTGGCTCCGCTATCTAAGAACGAATTGTTCGCAGGAATCGCTCTGGCCTCCGTTGACCCTCCGTTAAAATCGTTGTTGAAGTTGTATCCATCAACGTCGGCGAATTTCGCTAGATTCGCAATGAAGCGAAGTCGAATGTTATCGAGTCCACCGTTACGGTGTTTGGCAATAATTAATTCAGCCAGACCTTGTGAAGGGGTACGTTCATTGTCGTTGAATTCGGTTAGACCGTAATATTCCGGACGATAGATGAAACCAACGATATCGGCATCTTGCTCAATCGCACCCGATTCACGTAAATCGGAAAGCATCGGACGCTTGTCTCCGCCGCGTGTTTCCACGGAGCGCGAGAGCTGTGAAAGGGCGATAACCGGAACATCTAATTCTTTTGCAATTTGCTTAATGGAACGCGAAATCGTTGAGATCTCTTGTTCACGATTTCCGCCTTTGCTGTCTCCAGCGGTCATGAGTTGAAGGTAATCGATGATGATTAATTCAATTCCATGATTCGATTTAAG
>JBILTL010000194.1:0-2510 GCA_044371535.1 Flavobacteriales bacterium
GCTTCGTCGATTTGTCCTTTTGTCTTTGTTGCAGTTCCAGAAGAAAGTAGATCACCCGCTATAGAAATATATCCGGCTTTGTTTCCTTCTGCTATCGGCGTAAGGTTCAACGAAAGAGAATAAGTCACGCTTGGAAGTTTGTGGTTTTCAACCACAATCACTTTCATTCCGTTATCCAGTTTGAAGGTCGTTGCTTTTCCGATTTGAATTTTCGGAGCAGGACCTGGTTGAGGAACAATACTTCTATCAAGCGGAGCCTGTTTAGGAGTCGTTTTCTTTGAAGGTTGCGCAATGGCTGTAGAAACAAGCAATGCAGCGAGTAAGGTGTATATGAATTTCATTTTAATTCGAATCTTAGTTAGCAGAAAGTTTAGGGTCGTTTAGGAAGTACAACACCACGCGGTTTTCAGGTGTGTAGTACTTGCGCGCTGCTGCACGTAAGTCTTCACGTGTTACCTTCATGTAACGTTCAATCTCGGTGTTAATGAGGTTTGCATTACCGTAGTAGGTGTGGTAGTTCGCAAGGCTTTCAGCAATACCCGCCATTGAACTGTTGCTTGAAACGAATGTGCTTTCGATTTGATTTTTCAATTTTTCGAATTCCTTTTCCGTTACCAATTCTTCTTTCACTTTGTCGAACTCTTTGTTCATTCCGTCTTCCAAAGTCTTTGGATCAACACCCATGTTCGCTAGACCGAATGCTAACGTCAATCCTGGATCTTCTAGGTTGAAAGTAAATGCACCGCAATACAACGAAAGTTGTTGTTCTTCAACCATGGCTCTGTTTAAGCGAGAGCTTTCTCCGTTTGAAAGCAAGGTGTTCAACATGTCTACTGCATAGAACTCTGGTGTTCCTTGTGCAGGAATGTGGTAAGCTTGAACAATCATTGGAAGTTCATCTTTTCCGAAGATGGTGTCGCGCACTTCACCTGTGTTGATGTCTTCTTTTACGGTTGGACGTGGAATTGCGTTTGTTCCTTTTGGAATATCTCCGAAGTATTTCGCGATGAGTTTCTTCGTTTCTTCAATATTCATGTCTCCAGCTAGAGAAAGAACGGCGTTGTTCGGAACGTAGAATGTTTTGTAGAAGTTCACGAAGTCTTCGTCTTTCGCTGCGTTCAAGTCTTCCATGCTTCCGATTGGAGACCAAGCGTAAGGGTGCTTTTTGTAGGCGTGCTTCAACGCTTCAGGAAGAAGGCTTCCGTATGGTTGGTTGTCGTAACGCATACGCTTTTCTTCTTTCACAACTTCGCGTTGTGTTTCAATTCCTTTGCTCTCCACTTTTGCGTGAAGCATACGCTCACTTTCTAACCAAAGGCCTAGTTCAAGCTGATTGCTTGGCATGAGGTCGTAGTAGAAGGTGCGGTCTTGCGTGGTGTTTGCGTTTAGTCCTCCACCAGCATTTTCAACATATTTCGCGTATTCGCCGCGACCAATGTTATCTGAACCTTCGAACAACAAGTGCTCAAAGAAGTGCGCCATGCCTGTGCGTCCCACCTGTTCGTTCTTCGAACCTACGTGGTAAAGAACAGTAACCGCAACGATAGGTGTGCTGTGATCTTCATGCAGAATAACGTGCAAGCCATTTGGCAAGTCGTATTCAATGAATTTGATGTTTTGTGCTTGTGCAGCGAAAGTGCTGAGTAAAGCAACAAAGAGAATTACTTTTTTCATGTGTTAAAATATGGTTTGAAATACCGCTAGCGAAGATACTAAAGCGGAGCTTAGGTTGGGTTGGAAAGATTCGCATTAATCCCTTAGTAACATCACGAAACCTGACTTGCCTTCGCCCTGTTGACCGTTAAGAGGTTCAATGATCCAATAGTAGGTTCCAGAAATACAGTCACCTCCATTCCAACCGAGGGCTATGTTACTTGTATTAAAGACTTCTGTGCCCCAGCGGTTAAATACGGTGAGTTGCCATCTTCCAGGGAATTCTTCAAAAGGAAGGAAACGGTCGTTTTCACCATCGCCATTGGGAGTGAAGATGTTTGGTAGCGTTAAGTTTCCTGCACCGTCTATTTGAATGAATGTGTTTAATGTGTCAACGCAACCGATTTGATTTTCGACGATTAACGAGACAGCGTAACTGCCTGGCACATCCGGAAAATTGATTACCGGATTTTCTACTGAAGATGTGGCGGGTGTCCCAAATTCAAAACTCCAGTTGTACGTTGAAGGATTACCGGTACTTGCTGAGGTGAAGGTGATTTCCGTATTCTCAATGGTCGCTGGTTGCGGATTGGCAATAAAGTCAGCATTCGGAGCTTCGTTCAAGGTAACTGTTATGGAATCGCTGAAGAGACATCCATTGATATCGATAACATTAACGCTGTATGTTCCGCTTTGATTTGCAGCATAACTTTCACCAATACTTCCGTCTTGCCAAGTGGATGAGTCGAAACCAGAAGCTGAAAGCACAATTGTTTCGCCTTCACAAATAGTCACATCATTTCCGAGATCTAGCGTGTTCCCATTATGAATCACAACGTTGGTATTGTCGGCGCATA
>JBILTL010000084.1:0-8954 GCA_044371535.1 Flavobacteriales bacterium
CGTGCGGCCTCAATGGCGTCCATAGCGGACTTCACGAGGGTGCTCATTTTATCGGAAGACTTACGAATGTTACCTTCTGCTACTTCGAAGATGTTGCTTTCGGCTTTATCGAGCAAGTCGAAGGTATCTGTGGTTTCGTCGTAGGCTGCTTTAATGATGTCGTTCGAAACGCGAATGAGTTCACGTTGAATGAACTTTTGCGAAACGATACGCGCATGTGTTTCAATGTTCGCTGTTGACGCAACGCGGTTGGTCAGTTGCGAGATGTATAGCGGGCCTCCAACGAAATCGAGTTTCCCTGATTTACGAAGGGCTTGTGTAACGGTAAGAATATCTACTGCTTGTCCTGCTCCGAACAACTCACGAATAGCTTCGAATATATCTCCGTTTGCTTCCTTATAAAACGATTCTGGACGCAGAATATCGATAACTGCGTTCAGCGATTTCCCTTCGAGCAGCATTGCTCCAATAACGGCCTCCTCCAAATCAATAGCTTGTGGCGGAAGTTTCCCCATTTCATTCGCTGGCATGAAGTCGCGAATAGCGGAAACTCTGTCTTTACGTGGATTTTTCGGTTTATAGTTATTGTCGTTTGCCATAGGTTTTCGGTTCAAGAAGGACCTCAAAATTAGTTCAGAGTGATTGATTGAGGGGGTAAAAGTTTTACAACTTGGGTTGAAGATACTTTGTGAATAACTTGGCACGTAGGCTCGCTGAGGTTTAGAGGTTGAAACTAACCTTGGTATATATAAACCTACCTGAAGCTCCCATCTGCACAGCATCCCAAGCCCCTCCAGTTTCGTTATTATAAGCCCACTGTTTTGCACCATTGGTGACAGCAAAATCGGGATGAATATTCATTAAGTTATTTATTCCTATTTCAAGCTTAAAAAGCTTGTTTATATTAAAATCTAAAAACAAATCATTAACGAATTTCCCTCGATAAACATACTCATTTAGAACCAGAATCGACGGATCTAAATCTATTGGCACTAAGGGGTTAATGCCTGTGCCATCCAAGCCATATCCAAGCAATTTCATTTTACCATAATAAGTAACCCGTGTCCCGATTGACCAGGAATCTCTCTCATATTCCAAGTTTAGAATGCCTTTAGAATTAGGAGCTGATGCACGAAGAAAAGCTTGTTCTCGATCATTAAAGAAAGTTTCCCTGTGCTGCTCTGTATCATTTAATCCGTTTGGTGCATTTATCGCATCAAGGGTAATGAACTGCAAATTCGAAACAAATGAAACCTTGTAAACATTTTTATTCCTTACTATTTTGTAATCAAACACTACATCAACACCCCTATTGGTTGTATTCACTGCATTTACAAAAAACTGGGCTTTCCCAACATTTAATGAATTCATCGTGGCAATTAATGTTGCGTTCAATGTTGTATCAGCAGCACTGAACTGACCCGAAAGAACAACTCTATCGACTACTTGCACTTGATAGGCATCAACAGAAATTTTAAGTTCTTTCATTGGTTTTAACGTAAAACCAATTCCCAAATTAATTGACCGTTCCTGCTTTAAGTTTGGAATTCCAGCCGCCTTTGAAATAGCACTGTAATTTGGGGCTATGCGAACTTCAGAAATTTCCGCCCCTTGAACAATGGTAAAAGTTGAACTGAAATTTATTTGTTGCAACGAAGGTGCACGAAATCCAGTACTGGCGGATGCTCTAACGACTAACTTCTCATTGCACTTATACCTTCCGGCAATTTTATAATTGTGTGTAAATCCAAAATCGCTATACTTTTCAGACCGAATAGCAGCAGCCAATAATAATCGTTTGGTAAGGTCTACTTCCACATCTACAAACCCTCCAAAAACATGTCGACTATCTCGAACAGCATCACTAGGCTGATAGCCTGGAAAGCCTTGTGAGCCTCCAGCCAAAAGTGGATTGTAATTAAAATATGAAGATTTTTCACCAGCAAAAATGGAGTAGTTTTCTTTCCGAAACTCTGCACCATATGAAAAGCTTAATCCTTGAAATATACTTTTAAATTCTTTGGAAGATAAAAAATTTGTTGTGCTTTGGGTGAAAGAGAATCCCCCAGCATCAAAATGTGTTTGAGTCGCTCCAAGAGAAGGATTGAAAGACTTGTCTACAAAGAAATGAAAGGAATTTCCTCCTACATTACTGCTCAAATCCCAATTCCAATATTTTTTAGATTTCCCTTTAACACCTATACAAGCTGAAGCATCTCGAATAACAGTTTGGATATGCGGATTATAGAAAATTTCAGTAGAGTCCGGAGTATATTGCATTATTCCATCCACAAAATCCAAAACGCCTGTAGAATCAACAGGAAATCGATCTGGGCGAGAAGAATAATTTCTTGAGTAGGCATAGGCATCAGCTTTTTTAGAAGAAAATCCACCGAATCCATATACAATCGTATGGCTATTTTTCTTGGGCAATTCCCAATTGTAGAAACCATTCGTCACAACATAAGAAGCGTCACCAAATGCTCTCCTCGTTGTATTTATTGGAAGGGCACTGGGGTTCGAATAAATGTCTGAAGTATCAACCGCTTGTCGATAGGTCTTATCTGCTGCTTTGTATCCTCCAGATAAGTTTAAAAACCCTCCTTGCTTTCCCAAAGGAACTCCATAATTCCCATTAAAATTTATGGTATTGCCATCGAATTTGTTACCCACTGCGTATTGACCTAACGCTGGCTTAAGGGCTGTATTAAATTTATTATCATAGTTTACGCCGTAGCCTAAATCTGCAATGAGGCCTGTTGAATTTTTCTTTAGCACTATGTTTATTACACCTGCTAATGCATCTGAACCATACTGGGCAGAAGCGCCGTCTCGTAACACCTCAATATGATCAATTGCGGAAATAGGGATTGCGCTTAAATCTGTACCCGAGTTTCCTCTACCCCGAGTGCCAAAAAGTGCAACAAATGCGGTTTGATGTCTTCTTTTTCCGTCTATCAAAACTAGCGTTTGATCAGGTCCAAGCCCTCTCATTGTGGCCAAATCTATGTGATCTGCTCCATCTGACCCCGTTTGTTTGTTGTAATTAAATGAAGGAATTACCTCTTGAATGAGTTGAGTTAAGGTTCCAAATGTTTTAATCTTTGACACATCAATAATATCGACGGGAACAGGACTTTCAGAATCACTTCTCGCAATTCTTCGAGAACCGACCACAGTAATTCCCACAAGCTCAGATTGATCTTTCAAGAACACTTCATAATTCACTTTATCTGACAATAATATTTCCGCTGTTTCAAACCCTAGGCTCGAGACTAATAAAGTCTCATCCTTCTCTTCTACCATAAGAACAAAACTCCCATTCACGTCGGTAAGATTCGCATTTGAAGTTCCTTCTATGACTGCAATAGCACCAAAAATTGGAGCTCCTTTTTCGGTTCTAACAACGCCAGTGATTTTGCGCTGTGCTGAACTTTCAAGCGCAGCAAAAAGAAACAAAAAGTAAATTAATGTTTTAATAAGGCTCAAGTTTTATACAAAGATACACTACTCGAATGTGAGTTCAATCGCGAGAAAAACTTAACAATAACTTCGTAATTCCTATTTCGTATTTTATCCGAAGGATTGATATGATTCAATTGATTCGCAGAATTACGTGATTCCCTCAAGCAACTATTTTAACTTTACGAGTCTCTGAACAACTACAAAATAAAATCACCCATGAAAAAACTACAATTCACCGTCCACATTAATGCGCCAGTAAGTAAAGTATATGATAGCATGTTGGGGATTAGCAATAAATCGACGTACGAACAATGGACGGCACAGTTTAATCCGACTTCGAGTTATGAAGGGAATTGGGAAAAGGGAGGCAAAATGTTGTTTGTTGGAACAGATGAAAACGGAAAGAAAGCAGGTATGGTGTCGGAGATTTTCGATTTAATTCCGCATCAGTTTGTTTCTATTCGTCATTATGGTTTAGTTCAGAACGATATTGAAATTACCACCGGTCCTCAAGTAGAAAAATGGGCGAACGGATTCGAAAACTATTCATTTAATGAAACCGACGGTACCACTTCAGTTACTGTTGACCTTGATACAGCAAATGAATTCGTAGATTACATGAGCGAAGCTTTTCCAAATGCGTTGAACGCATTGAAAGCATTTTGTGAGCGATAGATGAAGACCACCCCACCCCAAACCAAAAAAAAATGCTTTCAAAACAATAAAATATACTCTGAATGAGTTAAGGGCGTCGGCAAAATTTTTAGAACAAATAAAACGGTAATTGTGTTTTAAAAAAACAACTCGTTAAACACTACAAAACAAAGCTCTATGAACAATTACAAATTCGGATTCATCTTTATTCTTCCGTTGATGATCTCAAGCTGCGCGATCATTAAACCTGGAGAAATTGGAGTTAAACAGAGGCTTGGAAAGCTGTCCAACAACATTCATGATCAAGGGGTAGTTTGGTACAATCCTTTCATCACAAAAGTTATAAGAACAAACGTTCAATTGAATGACATTGAGTTAAGTCTTAGTTTGCCGAGTAAAGAAGGGTTAAGCGTTACTGCGCAAATTTCTATCCTCTACAGAATAGATGAAAGCAGTGTTCCCAAAGTCATTAAGAACCTAGGGTTAGGTTATGAACCAATCATTTCAAATGTCTTTCGTTCAGCTTCAGCCGATGTTTGTTCGAAATACTTCGCGAAAGACATGCACTCAGGTATGCGTTCTGAAATTGAACATGCCATTCAAACCAAAATGAGCGAAACGCTTGACGAGCAAGGAATTAAGGTGAGTGCGGTCCTCATGAAGAGCATTCAGCTTCCAGCAGGATTAGCCAGTTCTATTGAGCAAAAGCTTCAGGCCGAGCAGGACGCAATGCGCATGGAATTCATTTTAAGACAAGAGAGCCTTGAGGCAGAAAGAAAAATTATTGAAGCCACTGGAACAAGAGACGCCCAAAAAATTGTTTCTGAAGGCTTGACAGACAACATCATCAAGATCAGAAGCATTGAAGCCTTTTTGGAATTATCGAAGTCTCCAAATAGTAAAGTCATTATTACTGATGGAAAAACGCCGCTTCTTGTCGAATAATTAAAAATCGAAATGAAAAAGAATTTTCTTTTCTTCCTAACAGGTGTCATTGCCGCTTCTCTATTAGCATTCACAAATGTTGCCTATAAAGCAGAACATGGACAAGCACAGGTAAATTTCATTGACGGGTTTTATGTTTTCACCGATAGCCGTCCAACGCAAAGCTATGATAGCCTTGGTGTGGTTGAAATAGGATTTGTAGCGGGCACTCAGTATGAACCCATTCGAAATAATCTGATGAAGAATGCAAGAAAAAAATATCCAGAGGCAGATGGAATCATTCTTCATTTCGATAAAAAAGGAGTAGACAAATGTCTTGTCATTAAATTCAAATGAAAACAGTTCGAAATAAATGAAGAAACTACTCTGCATTCTTTTGACTGTATTGCCGTTTTTCACTTTAGCTCAAAGACAAGACCTTGGCAGCTGGAATATCCTAAAAGTAAAATACAGCCTCAATGAAACGTGGAGTGGTTTTGCAGAAGCCCAACTTCGATCGCTCAAGTTCTACAACAATTTTCACTACTACAAATACAAAAGCGGTATTAATTTCCATGCGAGTAAAAGTCTTGCATTGACTCTTGGCGCGGGTAGCTACCAGACTTTTAAAGAAGGAGGGAATTTCGTTCTTCCAAAAAACAACAACGAGCTACGTACCTGGCCGCAAATTGACAACTAGACGATTTTTTTAGAATACTTTCACGCAAGCATGAAAAAACACCTCAAATTCTTCACCCTTACTGCTTGGATACTTTTCTCTCGCAGTTTCGACGCGTATTGCACACATAACCTCACGCCTGACCTTTCGAAAGAAGCAAATCCGTTGGTTACAGTAGGCGGGGTTTCATCTTGGACCGTGTTGATTGTTATTCTTTCAATCTTGACCGCTTATGCGCTTTTCACGCTTTACGTTCGGACTTATAAACCCATGAATCTCTTCCCGGAGGAGAAAGGTTATTCATTCAGTTATTTCGTTGGATATTTATTCCTTGGTAAAAAGGAGCCCTGGACCTCTACCCTGTGTAAATATCCTTCCGACATGAAGCGATTGAATAATTACATGGGAGTTATTCTTACGCGTTGCCTTGTCTTCGCCGGAATAGTTTCCACAACCATGTGGATCCTCATTCACAATTCTGAATATTACAGATCGGTTCACAGCGCACCAATTGTGTACAGCATTTTAATTGCAGGATGCTTGGGTATCGTTTATCAATGGAATAAAGCGGAATACGCACGCTTCTTGGTTTAAAAGATGAACACCACCCCTGAACACAACGAACGCATTGCCAAACTCACCTTCGCAGAAGTATATCCGCTTTATCTGAAGAAAATAACCCGAAAGGGAAGAACACAAGAAGAGTTAGATGAAGTCATCACTTCGCTTACCGGATTCGACAAGAAATCCATGGAAGATCTCATCAATGAAAAAGTGACCTTCGAAGTATTTTTCAATCAGGCAACATTGAATCCAAATGCCAATCAAATAAAAGGACTCATCTGCGGTTACCGCATTGAAGAAATTCAAAATCCGCTAACCCGTAATATTCGTTATCTCGATAAGTTGGTTGATGAGCTAGCGAAGGGGAAAAGCTTGAATAAAATTCTATCTTTTAAAATGATAGAATAAAAGGAATTTCCTTACCTAAACCTTACTTATCCTCCCACATCACGGGAGCGATAATTAATCAAACGAGAGGACTTGTAGCACCTAACTTCACAGATGTTTTTTCTTCGCAGGTTGGTTTGAAGGTTCGATTGAGAGAATAAAAAAGACTATTCACTGCAGTTTTTAAAACAGACCAATCTGTAGAAACTTTTTTGAGCTATTTTTAGTGCTCGTGCAAAAATGCAAAACCATGACCGCATCAAAATTAATTTGGGAAGAAGATTTAGAAAAATCGTCTGAAAAATACCACATCTACGGTGCTTGGATTGCAATTATTTTCGATCCTATTTTTGGAATTACAGACTACTTCAACATCCCCCATGCCTTCAATCAAATTATGTCGTTGCGAATAGGCGTATCGATTATAGCGGCATTAACACTGTTGGCCCACAGACGCAAGTTCATCAATTCAAAAATGTTAATTTTCATTCCTTTTCTGCTCATTTCCTTGCAGAACGCCTACACTTTCAGTGTTATTGAAGTCGATGATTTTACGGGACATTCGTTGAACTACTTGGCTTTGTTCATAGGAGCTGGAATGTTTGTTTTGTGGAATTGGTATTACTCTTTGGCCATCATTGTGCCTTCCATTCTAGCGACATGCTACTTCTTTCAAATGAACCCCATTTTAAATACGGAAGAGGCTCTCGTAAATGGTGGTTTGTTGTTACTTGTTGTAACTGTTTTTATGTTCATGCTTATCGAAACGCGCTATCGACTTACTATTTCCAACATAAAATTCAAGATTGCTTTGTTAGAAGCCAATGAGGCATTAGCAGAAGAAAAATCGCAATCAGATAAACTTCTTCGAAACATCTTACCCGATGAGGTTGCTGATGAACTGAAAACAACGGGAAGAGCAAATGCAAAGCACTACCCAAAAGTTTCTGTGTTATTTACAGACTTCAAAGGGTTCACAGTGAGAAGCGCTAGCATGTCTCCTGAAGAAGTGATTGAAGAATTGAATAAATGTTTTTCCGCTTTCGATGCTATTGTCGAAAAATACAATCTTGAAAAAATCAAAACCATTGGCGATGCTTACATGTGCGCTGGCGGTTTGCCAATTGCCAATGAAACTAATCCAGTAGATGCTATACGCGCTGGTTTGGCTATGCAAGAATATATGACTGCTTACAAAAACGAGTGCATTGCCAAAGGCGAACCCTTCTATGAATGCAGACTTGGCATCAATACAGGTGAGGTAGTAGCCGGAGTAGTCGGCACTAAAAAATTCGCCTATGACATCTGGGGCGATACAGTGAACACAGCCAGCAGAGCGGAAAGCAGCGGCGCGGTAGGCCTGGTGAATATTACCGAAACTACCTACGAATTAGTAAAAGACATCTTCACCTGTGAATATCGCGGCGACATTGAAGTGAAGGGCAAAGGACTCATGAAAATGTATTTTGTGTTGTCTGAAAAAGCATAAACATAAGTCGAGACTTGACTTTGTGATCTAGGTGAAAGAAGTGCAAGCCTAATAAAATACATTCAAATAAAAAGCCCTCTCTCGAGGGCTTTTTTATTATTTGATTCCAAATATCTTCTTGAAATTCTTCGAAGTCTCTGCCGTTTCTTCCCAAGGAAATAAATTCACCTTTATCACTTTCGGCTTCTGACCGTTTGGCATTTTGAACGTCTTTGTTACTGTCTTAGGAGTTCTTCCCATGTGACCGTAACTTGCTGTTTCTTTGTATATAGGTGTGCGCAAGTTGAAACGCGATTCAATCTCGTACGGAGTCATTCCAACATTCTTCGAAATCAAAGATGCGATTTGTCCGTCGTTCATCGCTACACGTGCTGTTCCATAAGTATTCACATAGAATCCTACTGGCTTAGCTACACCAATAGCATAGGCCACTTGAACCAACACTTCGTCACAAACACCAGCTGCAACTAAGTTCTTCGCAATGTGACGCATTGCATACGCTGCACTACGGTCTACTTTACTTGGATCTTTTCCGCTAAATGCCCCACCACCGTGTGCACCCTTTCCACCGTATGTATCTACAATAATCTTTCTCCCTGTTAATCCTGTGTCACCATGTGGACCACCGATTACAAACTTTCCAGTCGGATTCACGTGCAACGCATACTTCCCATCAAACAACTTCTGAATACGCTTCGGCTGCTTCTTCATTACGCGAGGAATTAAGATCGTGCGAACATCTTCTTTGATCTTCGCTAACATCTTGGCTTCCTTATCAAAATCGTCGTGCTG
>JBILTL010000013.1:0-30388 GCA_044371535.1 Flavobacteriales bacterium
CGCACAAAGCCGTTCCATCTTCACTGTAGTGAACAAAAGAACACGCTCCTTTTTCTGAAACAAGCGTTGTTACAATATCTCCGTCTTCATCTACTTGATAGAGTCCGTCTCTTTCAATAGCTTCAATACCTTCAGGTACCATGTAGGGCTTTGCCTTCTCCCATTCTTGTTCGAGAATTGGAATTTCATCTGATTCTATTGGCGCACCGCTATCTCCTTCCACACAACAAACACCTTTGCATGAAGCAAGGTCACATACAAAATGCTCTTCGAAAAGATCTTCGCTTACAAGCGTGTTCTGAATAATGATCATGCTTTACCCTTGCGCTCTTTCACGTGATGTAAACGAATGTTCAATAACTCAACCGTCAAAGCAAATGCAAACGCAACATAAGAATACATTTTTATGTTAACGTATTCTGGAATGTGAATCAAGTGGGCGCTCTCGCATGCTTCAGCAACCAAATTCAAACCGATAACAATTAAGAAAACTAAAGCCAACATTTTCAAAGTTGGATATTTTTCAATGAATGCGCTAACGTATGGGGCAAAGGCCAACATAACGAACATAGCAATGATTACAGCCACTACCATAATTGGAACATGATCTACCAGTCCCACTGCGGTAATGATTGAATCGAATGAGAAAACAATATCGATAATTGTAATTTGAATAATGGCTTGAAACAAATTGATTTTTCTCGATTTCTCTGATTCTTCGTTATCTGCAATTAAAAATTTGTGACGAATTTCATTTGACGTTTTAATGATTAAGAATAATCCTCCCGCCAGCAACACGAGACCTCTGCCCGATACCGGGAAACCACCAAGTGTGAAAAATGGCTCTTGTAAATGCGCCAAATATGAAAGTGTAAATAACAAACCAATTCGGAAAATAAGCGCGAATGAAAGTCCCAATCTTCTTGCCTTTGTTTGGTCTGACTTCGTAGATAAAAATCCGGTGACAATTGCAATGAAAATGATGTTGTCAATTCCCAAGACAATTTCCATAATAATCAAGGTGAATAAATCTATCCAACCTTGCACGGTCGTAAATGCAGAGAAAAATGCTTCCATACTACAAATGTAAGGTTTAGAAAACGAATCGCACGGTAATGAACCGGACGATATTCACTTTGAAATTTTAATACTTAATGTTGAATTTGTAATTCGAATTGAAAAACTTCAGCCAATTCTTGCAGAAGAATTCGTTTCACTTCATCCATGTCCATTTCACGACCCAATTCTTTCGATAAACTGGTTACCGTTTTATCGGTAATGCCACATGGAACGATGAAGTTGAAATAATTCAAGTCCGTGTTCACGTTGAAAGCGAAACCGTGCATGGTCAGCCAGCGGCTACATTTCACTCCGAGCGCAGCGATTTTTCGAGATTTTTTCGGATCATCTATATCTAGCCAGACTCCGGTAAGACCATCAATTCTTCCACCAACAATTCCATAATGCGCAATGGTGCGAATGATGGCTTCTTCCAAGTAACGCATGTACTTGTGAATATCGGTGAAGAAATGCTCGAGGTCTAACAATGGGTAACCCACGATTTGTCCGGGTCCGTGATAGGTGATGTCTCCTCCTCTGTTGATGGGATAGTAAGTTGCTCCAATCTCCTTTAATTTCTCTTCAGAGACAAGCAAGTGAAACGCGTCTCCGCTTTTTCCCAAGGTGTATACATGAGGATGCTCAACGAAGAGAAGAACATCTTCTGTTCCCTCTCCGTCGGCTTTTCCTTCTGATCTGTTTTGAAGTTTTCGTTGAACATTGCGTTCAAACAATTCTTCCTGAAAATCCCATGTTTCCTTGTACGGCGCATGGCCTAAGTCTTTGAAGGAAACGACGGGTTTACTCATATTTTCGAAAGCTCGTTTTTCAAGAAAATAATTGCTGGAATAGCTGTAGCATCTTCGTTGCGCAATTCAGCAAGATCAATGCTTAACCAGTCGCCCAAGTGAATCAAGTAATATGCTCTTTCAAGTCTGCTTGAACCTTTCGCGTGAATTTCAATAATCGTATCACACTTTTCACCCATTAATTTTTTACAGATGTCCATGCGAATTTGTGAACGTTGGTGATCATCTTCTGTACGAAGCATTAACACCGCAACGCGGTTGTCTCCGCCTGTCCAACCCACCAATTCGTTGTGGTTCATTTCTGGGAAAACGTGGTGCCAGCATAGCATCTTCGAGTTCTCGTTGATTTGTTGTCTCCAACGAATGGCAACGCCTTCGTAGCTCGCTTCGCTATACAACACAGGAATGCGAGAAACAATTTTCTCTGCAATTGATTTAGTCTCTGTGCGAATGTTCGCGATTTCAGCGTGAATCAAATCGATTGAATTGCTGATTTCCGCTTCGAAATTCCCGTTGTAGATTCCGTATGCCTTCAAAGTGAATAACACTTGTACAGAGCTATATCCGAACATACTTCTTGGAGGTTGTCCACCAGGAATAATAATGCAGTTGTATCCGTCTGCTGCTGCTGCTGCTGCAATTTTTCCACCGCTCGTGATGCAAGAAATAGTTGCACCTTTTGCTTTCGCTTCGTTGTATGCTGCAACCGTTTCTTCGGTTTCTCCGCTGTAGCTAGAAATAATAACCAATGTCTTAGCACCTACGAATGCAGGAAGAACGTAATCGTTTGTGCAAAGAATAGGCAAGCAGCAATCGTCTGCTACCAATTGAGAAACAATCTTTCCACCGATACCTGAACCTCCTAAACCGGAGATGACAATGTTTTCAAATTGTTTGTCAGTGTTTGTGAACGTTGCGCTTTGACCAATTGTCAAGGCTTCTTTCAAATGTGTTGGAAAAGCTTCTACTAATGATTTCATTTTAAAAAATTTAAGATGCAAATGTACAATTCAAACGGGTTATTTCCTTCTTAGAACTCCCTTCTCTTCACAAAGTTTAGCCAAAGGGGCAAAATAAAACATTGCTGTGCCTTTCTTTTCAGCTATGCTTAACAAATCGTGCTCGCCATCTGACCAATTGATGAGGTGCATCATGTTGTGTACCATTTGACGCTGATCGGTATTTGGAAGAGTAGCACTTGGGTAAAGCCCGCGCTTACCCAATTGCGGTTCTCCGTATTGAACCACTGCCTCGTAGGTCTCGTTAATTTCAAGTGCTAACACCATTTGAAATAAAATTTCAACCCCTTCCTCCATGGCAGGAAGAGAAATGAAATCGCGATTGTCTAATGACGTGTGGTATTGCGCGTAACGCTGATAAGGCGTGCGCATGAATGAGCCAATTGGAAGATTATATCCTGGAGAACAAAACTGACGCTCGTCGCTTCCCCCAACAGAAAATTCTAAATCGTTCCACTCCAATGGAAGCTGCTTCAAAATGTGTTTGCTAATGCGGTCGACCAATGCGTTTCCTCTTCTCGAATTTTTGTAGTGAATCTTTCCAGCATCGCCGCAGCACGTCAATACCCAACCCGCTTCCAACTTTTCTTTTAATGCACTTCCATTCTTCGACAAGTAGGCGATTGATCCAATGGTTTCAGGAGCAAGAACAAATCGATAAGTGTATTTTCTTTGTGGAAGGGCAGCGAGCTTCTCATAAAGCATAGCCAAAACCAACGGTCCGCTGAGCTCGTTGTTCGCCATGCTCGGATGACACAAATACGAATAAAATAAAATCTCTTTTTCTGAATCGCCCTTCAGTATTGCTTCACCGTAGGTGAGACTTCCTTCGGTTAATTCCGATTGAATAACTACGCGATACATCCCTTCTTTCGGAAGCGAAAGCCATTCATTGTGCGAAAGACAGAATCCCCATTTCTCTTCGTAATACGAAGTCACATAAGGAATGGCATTCGGTTGTTCCGGTAAAGTGAAAATATGTTTCGAAAGTTCTTCGTGTGTGACTTCCATGTCCACAGGTGCGGAATAGTTTAACACGTGTAGGTTATTCAATTTGAAATCGGCGACTTTCCTACCATCTGGAGTAAGTATGTGTGCGTCTTGAATGTTCCATTCTTTTGGAATTTCCCAATCGTGAACCTGCGTTCCTGTTGGAACTTCTGTTAATTCGAACGGAACAATTTCTTGCAGAATGCGAAACGATTCGCGTAGACCGTTTCCAGTGATGCTTCGGCAGATGGGCCAAAGTCTTTCAAAATATGTCGCTAGTTTTTGTTGCATATCACCAAACGGTCCAACCGCCTTCAACCTTCATGTTATCTCCGGTAACATACGAGGAAGCATCGCTGAGTAAATAAATGAGCGCGCTTGCTACTTCGTGATTGTAACTCAATCTTTCCATTGGAGAGAAGCGCGCGAAATTTTCTTCGAATTGCACTTCGTGATTGTTCCACACACCGTGTGGAGTAATCATGTTTACACGCACTTTCTTCGTTGCCCAATAAGAAGCCAAGTATCTAGAAAGTGCGTCGATACCGCCTTTCGAGGCGCTATAGGCGGCGGGACAACCCAAGGAAGTTCCTTTGTATAAATTCTGATTCGGTGCAACAACGCTGTAGGTGGAAGGAATATTTACAACGCTACCGCCGCCGTTCTCTGCCATGTGGCAGCCGATAATTTGACACATTAAAAACGTGCCTTTCAAATTCACATCAACAACAGTATCCCAATTTTCATCGGAAACACTTTCGAACGGCTCGAATTTTAAATGCGTTTTGTTCTGATGCGCGTTCACCAGTCCGTCTATTCTTCCAAATGATGAAAGTACTTTTTCTTTTAATGCTTCAACCGAAGATCTATTGGCAACATCGAGTACAAATCCCAGTGCTTTCGAATTGTTGCGTGCAGCCAATTCACTTGCGAACTGAACGGGATTCGCCAATTCAATATCTGCCGCAACAACAACTCCTCCGAATTGCGCAACGGCTTCGCAGAAGGCTCTTCCAACCAATCCGCAAGCACCGGTAATGACAATAACCTTCTCCGTTAAATCGAATTTTTTTCTAAAATCGATTTGCGTTGCGTCTGCTGTACGAAGTGGTTCCATCTTAATTTATTTTTCTGAAGACAGGTTTAATTTCATCACCCACCAAATACTTCTCTACCCCATCTTCTAACGCACGTTCAAACACTTCACAACTTTCATCAAAAGCCGCAAGCATAAAATCTATATCGTCTTGTGTGTGCGAGAAACACGGTGAAAGAATTCCTTGATAAAGAACTCCGCGTTGAATCATTTCCTGCATGAACAGTGTTCTGTAGAACATGCATGGTTCTTTTTTCTGATTCTTTACCACCAAGCCTACACACCAATTGAATCCGGTAAACTCGAAATAATCTTCCAATTTTCTTCGAGATAAAATTCCTTTCGCGCCGTTTAAAAAGTAGTCTCCAATAGCATGGTTGTGTTGAATAACCGGATTGTTTTCAAACACATTAATGGTGGCTAAAGCAGCAGCTATGCCGTGCGTTTCTCCACCGTGTGTGGTACTTACTAAAAATACTTTCGGTTCACCTTTTCTGCGAATACCGCCGTATTCCATGATTTCTTTTTTTCCTGTTAAGGCACAAAAAGAAAAACCGTTTGCAATACCTTTTCCCCATGTGCAAAAATCGGGTTCTGCGTTGAATTTTTTTATTGAACCAGGAAAGTCTGATTTGAATCCCGTGATCATTTCATCCATGATCCACAGCGCACCATGCGCATGCGCGAGGTCAATGGCCTTCTTGTAAAAGTCGGGCTCTAGCACATTCCATTTTTCCGGTTCGGAAATTACACAAGCAATCTGTCCCGGATATTCGTTGAACAAACGTTCAAGATCTTCAATTGAATCTTGCTTGTAGGTTACGGTAAACTGTTTTATTTCTTTCGGTATACCGAAATCGCATGCGGTAGAACCAATGAACCAATCATCGTAACTGTAGAATGGATGTTCAGCTGGGCGTGCGATTAAATGTTTTCCTGTGTATGCCCTAGAAAGCTTGATTGAAGCAGTTGTAGCAACCGAACCGTTCTTCGCAAATTTGATCATGTCGTGTTGCGGAACAAGCGAAAGAAACTTCTCTGCCATTTCCATTTCAATAACGCTCGGACGTGTAAAATTCACTCCTTTTTCCAACTGTTTCCTCACTGCTTCCAAGACAGGCTCGTAAGCATGTCCCAAAGAAACAGAATACAAACCCATTAGAGTATCTAAGAATTTATTTCCGTCTAAATCCCAACAGTACACCCCCTTTGCGTGAGTAATTGCGGCTGGAGATTTAATGGGGAACTGATCATCTCCCTTCGAATACGTATGGGCACCTCCAGGAATTAAATCGTGTATTTTACCTCTGTATTCGTCGCTCTTCGCGAAGTTCGTTATGTGTGGAAGTGTCATCGTTTTCATTTCACAATTTTATCTTCTCTTAATGATTTTGCGTATCCAGCATTGATAATGCTTTCTTCGTTCAGCTTTAATAATTCTGGTTTCGATTCTAACAAATGTACAACATCGTTAATGTTGAAATCACGAGTTCCAAATTCGGCAAAAAGTGCTTCAACAAAAGCAAAATCTGCAGGTGTGTCGACAGATAATTTGAAGTTACAGTTGTCGTTCATCTTTCGAAAACCTAACGTAAACTTCTTTGAATTTTTTACATAAGGAATGACATGTTCGCGTTCACTGTGCAGTTTCGCATTTTGAAATGCGTTTTCCAAAACGGAAAATTTAACCACTTCAACATCGAAGCCGTCTTCCACAAAAGTTGGATCTTCATTGCTGTTCGAAAACAGATCAACTCCGAATTTCAGAAATTGCTCATACACCCAATCGACTGTGCTTCCGTGATGAGTGGGACAGTCACTCGTTAAGCGAATAATGTTGTCGCCTTCCTTCGCTTCAAAAAATTTTGCGGCAGAATAGAAGCGATCAAGCACATCCCAATCTGAACCACGAAAGACTAAAATATTGTTTTCATTGCAGTATGCTTCCAACGCATCGTCTTCCGAATTGGTTGAAGTAACAACAGCTAATTTATCAATGCACTTGGCTTGTGAAACGCGATTGATTAAGGTTTGAATCACAGGAACTCCATTCAACTCCTTTAGAACTTTTCCCGGTAATCGGGTAGAACCCATGCGGGCTTGAAGAAGTGCTAAATTCATTTTGTAGAATTTAAAAAATCATTTCGCATTTGAATGTACTCCATTGTTTTTCCAACGGTGTATTCAGTTTGTTCGGCCGGAAAATATTTTGGGTTGAAACAAGATATGAGCACTTGATCCATGTTTTCACCGTTCACAAAAAAACGTCCGCGATTCACGCCTTCCACAACCCATCCCGCTTTCCAGTAGGCTTTCAGACTTCCGATATTTCCAGCGTGAACATCTCCGGTGAGTTTTCGAATGTCGTACTTATCAAATGCTAATTGCGAACCCAAAGCTATAGCCTCTGTCGCAAGACCTTTTCCCCATTCATTGCGATCACCAATTACACAAGGCAAATCTGCAATTCTGTATTTCGGATGAATTGGTCCAATCTTTAAATTTCCAATGTGCTTATCGTTTTCTACCAAGCAGATTGCGTGCATGAAATAAGATCCACTTGCTCTTCCTTCTTCAATATAATGTTGAACTGATTCCATTGTTAAGCTCTTGCCGTTTACGTGCAGAAACGCAGTTACCTCATCATCTGCAAACCATTCGAGATACGTTTCGTTGACATCTGAAAATTCCAAAGGTCTAAGGTAAACTCTACTCATAAGCTGTGCTTGGCGTTGAGTTGCTCTTGAGAATTTGACATGCGCTCATCGTCTTTCGTCATATTCCCTTCGTGCATGCGATAACGATAAAGCGGAAGCGGAATGTGGTAAATACCATAACCGGCATTTGACCATCGAATGCGTAAATCTTCTTCCTCTCTGGCAGAGAACGATTCATCGTAGAGTCCAATATTGTATAGGTGGTCTTTGCGGAACATGATACCGCATGCAATTGGCTTTTCATTCGCAGAAACATGCTCTATATGCTGGCCGCGTTCGTTAACTAAATAATAGTCTATGGCTACCGCATCAAAGGCGTTGTTTTCGTTGAGAAACAAATTTTGAACACGCAAAGATTCCGAGTGCAGATAATCATCGGCATCGAGAAACACAATGTTTTGGCCACGAGCCTTTCGAATACCAAAGTTCCGTGCAGCACTTAATCCAACGTTCTCAGTAAGGTCGAATACGCGCGCAACATCACTATAATTTTCTAAAATTTGTGCAGTAGCATCGGTAGAAGCATCGTTCACTACAATTATTTCGAAATCAGATTTTGAAAGCGTTTGATCAAGCGCACTTCGAATAGCGCGTTCAATGTATTGAGCATAATTGTAGGTTGTGATGATGATCGATACCATGGCAAGCGCTATGATTTACCTTTCTTCTTCTTGCCCTTAGCTTCTTCTCCGTATCCACCATAACCGTAGCCATAGCCATATCCGTATCCATAGCCGTAACCATAACCGTAGCCATAACCGTAGCGGTAAGCGTACTTACCGTAATAATATCTCCAACGTTTCTGCTTAATGTTATTCAAGAGAATGCTGGTGTTGGTCAAGCTGTTTTGAGTCAATACATCTTCCAGATACTTCACACCCTGCTTGGTCGCTTTAAGTGTGTTCATTACAAGAATTCCTCGATCTACTTTAGAAAGTAAAACGAGACTATCTGTAATAAGCATGATTGGCGGTGTATCTATAATTACGTAGTCGTAATGCTTCAAGCCTTCTGCAACAAGCTCATCGACTTTCGCGCTCAAGATTAACTCAGATGCATTCGGAGGAACAGGTCCCGCAAGGACTACATCTAAGTTTTCGATATCTGAATTGAAAACGACTTCTTCAAAGCTTGCTTTTCCAATCAAGTATGTACTTACACCCATGGTGTTTGTCGTGCGGAACATCTTGTGCACCTTCGGTTTGTGTAAGTCGAAATCTAAAAGCAAAACTTTCTTCGATGCTTTGGCTAACGTTGCGGCTAGGTTGGTCGAGACGAAGGTCTTTCCTTCCCCTGGATGTAACGATGAAATCAAGATCAAGCTATGTCCGCTATCTGGCAATAAGTATTGCAAATTCGTTCTGAGGGTTCGGAAAGCTTCACTCACATTTCCGCGAGGGTTGGCATGTATTGCAATAGGGTCTCTCTCAATATCCTCGTAGTTCGGAATACCACTGATTACAGGCAGTTTCGTCAATTCCTTCAACTCACGCAAGTGTTCAATGTGCTCAAAGAAGAGCATTCGAATAAGACCTATGAGCAGCGAAATAAGTATTCCAACTCCAATCCACAGATAAATAATACTCTGACGATCGGGGCCCACTACGCCCATGTTACGTGCAGCTTCAATGACACTCGTTTGAGGAATAATAGCCGCACGCGCAATGACAGTGTTGGCCTTCTTTTCCAATAAGAAGGTATAGAGCTCTTCGTTTACTTTAAGCTTACGCTCAATTGACATCAGATCTCGCTCACTCTTCGGGATATTCGCCAATTCAGATTCCAAATCAACAATCTGAAGTTTCAAATCTCGGATACTCTGATCAATAGCAACTTTAGTGTCTCGCGTGTATTTAAAAATACTGTTTCGAATGGTCTGAAGCGTTGAGTCTACTCTTTGAACACGCTTATCCGGAGCTTTCACATCTACTAACAACGAACTCCTCTTTTGCTTCAACTGGAACAAATCTTTCACCAATTCGGTAAGGGTCACGTCCTCTTCACGCAAATAATTCATCGGTGGAATTACAGCGCGATCCGGTTCCTTCAATAAGAAATTTTCAAGACCTTGAATAGACTCACGTCTCAATTCCAAATCGCGCAGCGAAATGTCTGAATTGGTTAAAGCCTCAAATGCTGCATCTTGCTCTTTACTCAAATCTAGGATGTCTCTTGCATCTTTAAACGTCTCCATGGCCAATTCCAAAGAGTCGATAATCTTAACAATTTTGTTAATCTGAATGTCAATGTAAGCTTGGGTGTTCTCGTTGATTGCAATCTCATTGTACAAGGTGTAATCAATGTAAACTTTCGCAAGAGTATCTAAGAAGGTCTTTGCACGAGTGGGTAGCTCGTCTTTGCAGGTGAGTGTTAAAATACTGGTGTACTCTACATTTTCAATCGTAAGCGACCCCATGTATTTGTCGACCAACTGCTTCATGGGTCTAACTCGAATTTGGAAGCTTTGATCGGTAACTGTTGAGAGTCTCGACTCGTCAACGTGCATCGCTAAGTCGATTTGTATGGAGAAAAGTTCTTCCACATACTCTTTACCGAACTCATACGTGTTCGAGGTCAACTTCCCGCCGTACTCAAAACTCAATTCATAATGGCCGATATCTAAAACCTTGATATTGATTGGCACGTTGTACATCCCCGCGGCCATCTTCTTCCAATCACATTTGATTTTGATCGCATCGAACTCGTCTACCTGCAACGTCTTTACCCTTCCAACTAAATAATACGAAACTGTATAATCGAGCTTATCCAAGCTTTTCTCAACGATATCATAAGAAGCTATAATTCTCTTTTGGTTGGTAACGTCCTGCATCAAAGAGATGTACCCCAACTCACTGTACATACTCTTTTGGTAATCGTATGTCTCAGAAGACCTCAATAAGATTTCTGTCTTAGCAGCGTAAATGCTAGGAAGACGGTGGGTATAAAAATATGCAGCGACGAATGCTATGAGCGCACACCCCACAATCCAGAACCAACTCTTATTCAGGAAACGAAGTATGGGCCTGAGGTCGTCTGCGTCTAGGAAATTCGATTTAGTTTCAGCCATGGGTTCACTCGAGAATGACAAATATAAAGGAAGAGAGGCAATATTGAAGATTTTAGCCCGAATAGAGGCGGAAATAATTAAAATCTATTATATTTGTGACATGAACCGTTTTAGAAAACTAATCGCTTTGTCAATTTTCCTTTTCTGTGTAACAGCAATTGGAATTTGTCAAGCACCGCCAACCCCACCTAGCGGTGGCGCCGCTCCTTGTGGTGGTCCCTTCGGAACTGTTTGTCCAATAGATGGCGGTGTAAGCTTGCTAATCGCTGCAGGTGCTGCATTAGGAGGTAAAAAAGCCTTCGACCTTAAAAAGAAAAAAGCTTCTTAAATACTCAGTGAAAAATCCACTCATTCGATTTTTTGTCATTGGTACCATCCTCTATTTCGGATGGTATTTTTTTTACGAGTTGTATTTGCTTCCTTCAACGGCTATTGATGAAATGCTTGTCGATGTCTTGGTTAAAGGAGCAGAAGGGCTTCTCAAACTATTCAATTTTTCCATACGTGTATTCGATGACGGACTCTATCGCAATCACATTGCTATAGATGGAACAGCGGGGGTAACCGTTGGCGCTCCTTGCGATGGAATGATTCTAATGGCTTTGTTCATCATTTTCGTGGTGGCCTATCCCGGAACAAACAGAAACAGACTTTGGTTTATTCCGTTGGGTCTTTTTGTCATTCAGTTCATGAATATTCTTCGCATTATGGCCTTGGCATTCATTGTTTATTGGAACGAAGATTATTTAGCCTTCAATCACGATTACACCTTTACAGCTCTTGTATACGCCGTTGTGTTTGGGTTCTGGTGGTGGTGGTCGAAGTTGTATGTCCCTACAAATGCCAATTCCGAAGAAAAATAATTTCATTCTTGTTGCGATAGCCATCGCAATGATCGCCATGGGGTTCTACCAAGAACAAGCCAAGGTTAACGTGAATTTCATTCTTGAAAAGGGCTCACAAATACCCGGATTCTTCAACCAGAATACTGCAACAAAAATTGATTTGCTCACTGCGGAAAAAAGCAAATCGAACTTCGATTATTACTACAGTCACGAAGCCATTGAGGTACTCTACTCTTTCAACCAAGGTGAACTTACAAAATTGAAATGGGTCATCACATTTGCTTCTATCGCATCTTTCACCTTGCTCAATATTCTCGCGCTATACTTTCTTCAATTCAATAAAAAAGAAATTCAATTGTTTTTATTGGTGGAAGGGGTTTGCCTGATTCTCGCTGTAATGGCGTTCACACTCGGGAAGATCACCCATCAGAACGAAGCTGTCTATCCGGCAGTTCGTGGAATCATGGGTATTCTGCAGTCGCCTGTGCTTGTGCTCATTTTCATTCCAGCCAAAAAATTATTTAATCGCACTTTCTAATTATGGAAATTCAACTTGCTCCTCACGCTAGACTTTGGGTCTTCACTTCAAACAAATTACTTTCTTCAGAGCAATGCACATTCATTGAATCTGAATTGAAACAATTTCTTGCTGGTTGGAACAATCACGGAAGGGCTATGGCCGGACAAGCTTGGATAGAAATGGACCGCATCTTGGTTGTGGCCGCTGATGAAAATATTATGCTCGCTTCCGGTTGCAGCATAGATAAATTGAATAGAGAAGTGCTTCGCATTGGCGATGCGCTTGGCGTGAATCTGTTCGATCGATTAACTGTGTTGTTCCAAGAAAATGAAGAAATTCAGACGGAAGGAATCGCTCAGTTTTGGGCGCTTCGCAAAGCGAATAGACTTACCGATGAAACCCTTGTTCTTGATACAACCGTTGCCACAGTAGGCGATTGGACAATTTCTAAATGGAAGCCGTTCGCGAATACGTGGCACAAAGACATGTACGGTAGATAATTATTTCTGCGGGGTCTCATTCTGAACTTTCTGGTCAATAAAGTACACGAGCGAAGCCATCGACGCTGCGCCCAATTCCAATTCGCGTTTGTTCACGTTTTCGAAACGGTCGTTGTCTGTGTGGTGAAAATCGAAGTAACGCTGTCCGTCTACCATTAAAGCGAAAAGCATAGTGCTTCCGTTTTTCAACGGGCCTATGTCTACTCCGCTCCAACCTCTCTTGAATGAATAAAGATTGTAGGGCTCGAAGAATGGCATCAATGATTTCGCCCATTCCACTTGACCATCTTGTGCATCGCAACTGAATCCTTTCGGCGTGAATCCACCTCCGTCGCTTTCAATGGCAGCCACATGTTCCCATCCCTTTTCTTTCGCAACTTTTGCATACGTCTCTCCACCGTCGTTACCGAACTCTTCGTTAATGTATAAGACTGCGCGGATTGTGCATGCTGGTTTATAACCGGTTGCCTTCATAATGCGTAACACTTCCATGCTTTGCACAATGCCGGTTCCATCGTCGTGTGCGCCTTCACCCACGTCCCAAGAATCGAGGTGTCCGCCCACGACAATAATTTTTTCAGGGTAGACACTTCCTTTAATTTCTCCGATTACGTTCGATTGCATAACGCTATCGAAACGCTCGCATTCCATGCGCATTTCGAAAAGTACTTTTTTATTTGATTGAAGAGCTTCGTGAAGGAAATGCGCATCGAGGCTGCTCAACGCTGCAGCTGGAATCTTGGCTACATCGTCCTTGTAGCGCATAGCTCCCGTGTGAGGAAACTTATCGTCGGCCGAGGTCAATGAACGAATGATGCATCCGACCGCGCCGTATTTCGCAGCCTCTGAAGCACCGTTGGTGCGTATTGGCGAAGTGTTTCCGTAGGCAGAGCCTGTGTTGATGATAGCAGGATCAAAGGCCTTGTTGATGAACACTATTTTTCCTTTTATTTGATCGCATTTCGCTTTCAAATCTTCGAAGTCTTTCACTTCAACAACTTCTGCTTTGAGTGTGCCGTTGGTTCCAACTGAACCGCCGAGCGCACGCAAGGGTATCTCGGTTTTCTTTTTACCCACATAGATCGCAGCGTATTCTTTCTTCCCGCGTTTCCATTTTGGAACCTTTACCGGCATGAGAAATACATTGTCGGCAGGAATCGATTTCATGACTGAATCTCCCCAAAGAATGGCCTTATCTGCAGCTTCTGAACCCGCAATGCGGTGTCCAATTTTCTTACACAAGTAATACAAATCGTTATAGGCCTGCGCTGTTGAAAGCGCCTCTGAATAAAAGCCTTTCACCACAGAAGAATCTTGCTTAGTGAACTGCGCGTTAGTCTTTGAAACAAGAATAACAAGTGCTAAAATGAGTAATGAAATCTTCTTCATTGCATGTATGCTCCGTTGTTTATGTCGAGTGCTTGTCCGGTTATTGAATTTTGTTTTCCGGAAAAAAGGAAAGCTACAAAATTTCCCACCTCTTCCGGTTGCGCCATTCTTCCGGTTGGCACGTAGTTCATTTGTTCTTGGTACGCTGAATCATAAGTCGATTGATTTCGATCTGCATGACGCTGTATGCTGTCTTTCGACATTTGCGTTTCAACCCATCCGGGTGTAAGGGCGTTGACCAAGATTTGTTCTCTCGCCCATTCAACAGCCCATGCGCGCGTAAGTCCGAGTACTGCTGTTTTCGAAGCAATGTAAGCGCTGTGATTCGGCACACCGAAACGCGCCAGGATAGAGCTTGTGAGTAGAACGTGTTTGTAGGTGGCCGTTGATTTTCTTAGGTATGGCAGGCATTCCATGATGGTGACGTATGTTCCGGTAAGGTTGATTGAAACAATTTCGTCCCAACGATCATCTACGCCGTAGGCGTTTTCTCCGCCGATTCCTGCGTTAGCGAAAACGCATTCTAAACTGCCATCGCCTAAAATATTTTTGAGTCCTTCGCGAAATGCGGAAGCATTTCGTACGTCGGCGGCCAGCACGCAGTGATTCTCTGAATGCATTAATCCTGCTAATACTTCATTCAGTTTGTCTTCGTTCCTTCCCACTAAAATTAGGCGGTTGTTTCCTTCTTCTGCAAGAGAATGTGCCGCTGCGGCACCAATTCCGCTGCCTGCTCCTGTTATGAGTATTGTTTTCATGATTAAGTTTGAACAAAAATAGCGGAACACGATTCATAACAAGACATGAAATTCAATCTAAGCGAAATAAGCGGACTCATTCAAAGTCGAAGAACCATAACTCCTGAGCATTACACTGCACGAAAAGTGCATAAAGAGCAGATTGAAAAGATGCTTCAAAACGCCGTGTGGGCACCGAATCACAAGCTTACGCAACCTTGGCGTTTTCATGTTTATTTGGAAGAAGGAATGGAAATATTGCGCGAAAATCTTCCTTTGTTAATGCCGGAAGATCAACCCGTAAAAAGAGAACGCATCGCTTCCCGATTGAATAACACAACAGCGGTCATTGCGGTTTGCGTTGAAGCATCCGAGAAAGCCGCGTTACACGAAGAAGAATATGCGGTTGCCTGTGCAATTCAGAACATCATGCTCACCGCAACGGCTTATGGTATCGGGAGTTTTTGGGCAACACCTGGATTCATTAGAACTGAAAAATTCAATGAAACATTGAATCTGCCTGCGCAACAACGTTGCATGGGACTCGTTTACTTGGGCTATGTGGAAGGCGAATGGCCCAGCAACCATCGCAAACCGCTTGAATACGTTACAGAATGGAATTCAACAAAAAAATAGTTTACTTACTTTTTTTAATTGTTTTATCTGGAAAAGCATTCGGACAAAAAACGAATGCCAATGAATTTCTGTTTGGCTTTCAATTGAGACCCATTGTCCCTAATGCATATTTGAATACCGATATTGAATCGGCGAGTCTCCCAAACTTCACTTACACTGCAAAATCGAATGTTGGAATTAGTTTCGGTTCAATCATTCGCAAACCACTCGGGAAATTTTGGAATTTAGAAACCGGATTAAATTTCGTGAAACGAAGTTATTCGTTAGGTTTCAATCTGAACGACACTGTGCAAGTCAGTTCAAAACAGAACATGACTTTCATTGCTTATGAAATTCCCATTCAAGCTTTGATCTATGTGCGACTCGGAAAGTCTTGGTACATGAACGCCAGCGCGGGTATTTCTTTCGATTTTTTTCCAAGTGAGACAGAAACTTTCAGTTCCGAAAAAGTAGATTCAACGTACTACGATTTCAGTCAAAAAACCTATCGAATCAGATGGAGCGCGCTTGCAGCACAATCGAATTTAGGTTTTGAATATCGCACAGCGAAACAAGGATACTATTACCTCGGTGCTTCGTTCCATAGACCTTTTGGAAGAATTGCGGGAACACAAGCTTTGGTAGAGTCAGCCTCTGGGTCAGACCGCTTGTGGTTAAGTCTTTCCGGAAGTTATTTCTCAGTCGATCTAAAGTATTTCCTCTACGATAAATACAAAACAAAAAAGGCCGTCACTGAATGACGACCTTTTCTGACCTTAACTAAAATCTAGACTTACTTTTTCAAGTCACCCACTAACTTCACATTTAAAGTGAAGATGTTGTCAATTGCTTTATCTCCAAGGTTATCGAAGAATGCTGTTGAACCGTATCTCACATCGAATTGTGAACGATCAACCGCAACACTTCCTTCAACGAAAATTTGATTTCCACCACCCGAGATTTTCGCAGGGAAAGAAAGTGCTTTTGTAATTCCTTTGATGGTCATGTTACCATTCACATTGTGTGTAGTTCCATTGTTTCCTTTTGCAACTTGAACACTTGTTACTTCAAACATTGCATCTGGGAAAGCTACTGTATTGAAGAAATCTGCGCCTTTCAAGTGATTCAAGAAGTTCGCATTAGTACCCGCATCAGAAATGTCTGTGCAAGCCATTGCATTCATGTCAATCTTTACTTTACCTGTGATACCTGCATTTCCTTTTACATATACTACCCCACTTGAAACACGCACGGTTCCAGCGTGTCCGCTACCCGTTACTTTTTTCGCATTCCAAACGATTGAACTTTTGTTGAAGTCTAAGATGTACTTGCCATCTGCCAACTGCGCTTGAACGCTCGCTACTGAAGCGATCGCTACGAATAATGCTAAAATTGCTTTTTTCATTTGATTTATTTTATTGTTTGTTTATTTCTGATTTCTAATTTGGTCAAGCGCGAAATTCAAAGCCTCCGCATCTTTGTTAGACAATTGTTTCGACATAATTGTTTTAAAGGTTGGAACTTTTCCATCTAATTCTTCAAGAAGTGAAGTCCCTTTTTCGGTAATTACTACATCTACTTGTCTTCGGTCTTTGTCGCAAACCCTTCTTGAAACAAGCTTTCGCGATTCAAGTTTGTCTATTATTCTAGATGCATTACTGCTCTTATCAATCATACGTTCGCACAAACCAGCTACTGTAATTGCCTGGCCTTTTTGACCACGAAGTATTCGAAGAACATTGTACTGTGGAAGCGATATATCGAATTCCTTCAGTGCAATTCTATTCATCTCTCCGAACCATGCCGCCGTGAATAGAATGTTAATGCCGAGCTTTTGATAGACATCGCTGAATTCCGATTGTTGTATTTCTTCCCCGATTGATTTCACTCGGCAAATATATGTACCTACATTTAATGTACCTACATCTTTTTATTGTTTTTTCTTGATGAAACTTTTATTGTTAGTTTAACGTAAGAACAAACGCTATGAAATATTTATTCACTCTCCCACTTTTCATTTTCCTGAGCTGCACTGTCGCTGCTCAAAACTTCGGAAAATCAAAAATCATTCTACAAGGTAAAATCACGGAGCTCTTCTTTGCTGACAGCAGCGAAAAGGCCTTGGGTGGCGTGCAAGTTCAATTGTGGAATGGTGATAAGGTTCTCGGTGAAATCAAAAGCACGAAATTCGGTAAGTACAAAATTGAAGCACCCTATAAGGAGTTGTATCAAATAAAATATATCCAGGATGGTTATGTGACCAAAACAGTAGAATTAGAAACAAAATCGATCCGCCGAGAGGAAGACGCTATTCGAATTATGCTCACCATAGACATGTCGCTTTTCAAAGAGAACCCCTCTTGCGACTTTCGCTTTTTAAACGAAATGCCCGTAGCCAAGGCCAAAGTTCTAAGAAGAAAAGACAACATCACATGGGATATTGACTATAACAAAGCCATGCAAGAACGCATTCGCGCAGAACTAAGAAAAATTCGAGTTTCTAAACCGAAGCGATAAACACTCAAAGCGCAGTAAATTCGCCAAAAGATTTCAAGGTGAAAGAAAGCGCGACTACTCCAAAAAAGAAAAATTCTAAAGCAACAATCTCAAGTGCATTGGGATTGTTTCGTTATTTAAAACCCTACGCATTCTCGTTTTTCATTGGAATGCTCTTGCTTGTTGTTTCAGGCCTATTGGTTATTGTAATCACGGCTTTACTCGGATTCCTTTTAACGCCGAATGCACAAGCCGCGCTGCCAGGCGGAGCATTAACCAAATCACTTCTTGCAGCCATTCATTGGGAAGGTGAAGGAATGACATCTAAAACACTCGTTGCTTTGGTGGGATTGCTCATCATCCAAGGGATATTCTCGTTCTTCCGTGTCTACCTCTTTTCATACGTCTCTGAAAACGCTATGCTTGCTCTTCGCAAAGACACGTACTCGCGAATCATTCGTATGCCCATTCAATTTTACAACGAACGCCGAGTAGGTGATTTGAGCAGTAGAATCACTTCAGACATTACAGCAATTCAAGAAACACTTACTACCACACTTGCTGAATTCCTTCGTCAATCAGTAATTATTTTTGTTGGTGTAGGTTGGCTCGTTTCTTATTCCCCTTACCTAACCTTGGTTATGCTTGGAACACTTCCTGTCATCATCATTGTAATGGTTTTCTTTGGACGTTACATCAAGAAACTAAGTAAAGAAACGCAAGATAAAGTAGCTGAATCAGGCGTCGTATTAAATGAGACATTTACGGGAGTTGTGAGTGTGAAAAGCTACAGCAATGAGCCGTTTGAGATTGCTAGATACTACAAGCGAATTTTAGATGTTCGCAAGAACGCAATGAAGAGTGCCATTTGGAGAGGTATGTTCGGAACTTTCATCATCATCTTTTTATTCGGAACTCTCGGACTTGTCATTGGTGTTGGTGCACACTTGCAACAGACGGGACAGCTCCCTGTAGAAGTACTTCCGCAGTTCATTATGTTAACTGGACTTATCGCAGGTTCAATCGGTGGACTTGCCGCGCAGATGGGTTCACTTCAAAGAAGCTTGGGAATTATAGATTCTGTTATGGAAATTCTAGCCATGGATCCCGAAGAAATTCCTGAAGAAGAAACTGCAGTAGACAAACAATTCAATGGAACTTTCGAGTTTAAAAATGTATCGTTCAACTATGCCAGTCGAGCTGAAATGGCCGTGTTGAAAGATGTTTCTTTCGAAGTGAAAGAAGGAGAGCAAATTGCGTTGGTTGGCGCTTCCGGATCTGGAAAATCTACCATTGCCAATCTCTTGCTTCGTTTCTACGAAGCAACGGAGGGAACTATTTTATTCGATGGAACACCGTCTTCCGATTGGAAGCTTCACGACGTTAGAAAGAGCATGGCTTATGTTCCGCAAGAAGTGCTTCTATTCGGTGGAAGTATTCGCGAAAACATTGCTTACGGGAAACCTTCAGCGACTGATGAAGAAATTAAATCTGCTGCTATTCGCGCAAATGCTTGGGAGTTCATAGAGCAGTTTACAGAAGGATGGGACACCAGTGTTGGTGATCGCGGTATTCAGCTTTCGGGCGGACAACGTCAGCGTATTGCAATTGCGCGTGCAATTCTAAAGGATCCGAAATTATTGATTCTCGATGAAGCTACTTCGGCGCTTGATACCGAGAACGAAAGAGCGGTTCAGTTGGCATTGGACGAACTCATGAAGAATAGAACTTCACTCGTTATTGCTCACAGACTTTCAACCATTCGCAACGCAAAAAAAATAATTGTTCTAGAAGGAGGACGAATCGTGGAAACCGGAACGCATGAAGAACTGATTCAAAAAGACAGCGCCTATTTGAAGATGGTTGAATTGCAAGAAAGAGCAAAATAAAGTTATCTTCGTTTCTTTTCGCTATGCGCAGATCTTGGGTTTATGAAATATTTCGAATCATTTTGGTGTTTGGGTTACGACTCTTCCACAGAAAGTTTCGTGTTGTTGGATATGAAAATTTAAAGGGAAGCGAAATTCCAACCATCGTCGTTGGAAACCATCAAAATGCCTTGCTAGACCCTATTCTTTGCTGCTCTGTAATTACGGAGCAATTGCATTGGCTCACTCGATCCGACGTCTTCAAACCTGGTCTTGTCAGTGCATTTTTAAGTAAGGCGAATATGCTTCCTGTATATCGAGAAAAAGACAATGTCGCAGACATTCGCGATCGCAACGAAGCCATCTTCCAAGAGTGTTACAAGCGATTAAATCGCGGACAATGGATTAGTCTATTTCCTGAAGGAACACACAAAGGCAAAAAAGCACTTAATACTCCCCTTAAAAAAGGAATCGGTCGATTGATCATTGGAACCTTCGAAGCCAATCCGAATTTGCAACAAATAAGAATTCTTCCATTAGGTTTAGAGTATACCGAATTCTTCGAGAAAGACGGCGATTTCATGCTGCGCATTGGAAAACCAATTGTGCTTTCAAAAGAAGATTACACCACAGCTAACAAAGCAATCTGGGCCAATGAATTGGTTTCAGATATAAGTGGTCAACTTCAAGCTGTCATGACTGACATTCGCAACAATGAATATTACGAAGAGTACTTAACTATTCAAGACCTCATCCATTTTGTTTATCCGCATAACGACTGGCATGAAAACGTAGTCATCTATCAGGATATGGTTAACGCTAAAAAATTCGAAAAGGCGAGTTTTTTAGATACTCTGAAAAAATTCAACGAACTTACAAAAGAGCTTAGCTTCTCGAATAAGATAGAACACGAAGCAAAGCAATGGCGCATGTGGAACACGTTGCGTGTGTTCATGACTTTGCCATTTTCATTAATTGGAAAGATTATCTTTTATCCTATTTCAAACTTCACAGAGAATTTTGTTCGCACCAAAGTGAAGGACCCTCTTTTCAGAAATTCGATTCGAATAACATTCAAGTTATTTTTCAGCATCCCATACATTTTGCTTCTCTCTATTATCTTTCCGTTTATAAGTGTGAATTATTTTATTGGAGTTATACTCTTGGTGATTGCCGGAACCTTCGAGGTTCGCGCGCGTATGCGCTTTGATCGTTTCAAAAAGATAATTCAACACGAGAAAGATTGCGCGAAGCGCACAGTAGATTATTCCAAATGGAAGGCTGCCCAAGAGGAATGTATTTCTCAATTAAAACAAATTTGCAATGAACAGAATTAATAGCATTCAACACCTCGGTGTAGCAGTTCAAGATATAGACGCTTCCTTGAAGTATTACCGCAAAATTTTCGGAATGAACATTCCGTTTTTCGACAGTGTTCAGCCAGCACCGCTTATGGATTGCTACACACACGGCAAGACCATTACCAAACGTGCAAGCATGATCATGAACTTGCAAGGTGGTTGTGCAATGGAAGTTATTCGTCCTACAACCTTCGAACCTCGAAAAGCCGATTTTCAAATTAAAGTAGGCGATCTTCACATCTTTCAAATACACATGAAGTCGCGCGATGTAAAAAACATGCATGCGTATTGTACCCGCAACGGAGCGCACAACGTGAGCGAGATTCAACTCAATCCTGCTCAACAGCACGTGTTCGATTTAACGGATATCGATGGAAATTTCTTCCGTGTAGAACCAACAAAAGAATGCTACAGAGAAATGGGTCATCCGAGCAACGGTGTTGCGGGTTGCAGCATTGGCGTTACCAATATGGAAGCGGCAATGAATCTTTACTCAAACTTATTGGGATACGATGAAGTTGTATTTGACCGCACAGGTACCTTTAACGATTGGGGACATTTACCTGGAGGAAAAGAACAATACCGTCGGGTTCGCTTGAAGCAATCGGCTCCAACTGGCGGTGGATTTGCACGTGTGATGGGTGAGACATTTATCGAATTGGTTCAAGCATTAGATCGTGTTCCGGCAAGAACCTTTAAGGGACGTATTTGGGGCGATTCAGGGTTCGTTCACTTGGGTCTTGATGTTAAGGGAATGAAGAAACTCGGTGCTAACTTAGCAGAACAAGGATTTGCCTTCAGATGCGACAGTAACGATGCATTGAGCATGGGTCAAACGAAAGTTCATTGCACCTACATTGATGATCCAGATGGAACACTTATCGAGCTAATCGAAGTATACAAGGTTCCGATCGTAGAAAAATGGGGAATCTTCTTGAATGTAGAAAAACGTGATCCATTGAAGCCGCTTCCCAACTTTATGTTGAACGCGTTGCGCTTCTCTCGTATCAAAGACTAACGCGCTGCTTGTCGTTTTAATATTTTTCTGAAAATATTCGGGAAATACCTGTGCAGAAATAAAGCGCGCAGCTCTTTACCCCCAACACCAAACTCTCTTTTTCCAGCAGCAATGCCGGCTAAAATTTGATTCGCGCAAGCTTCAGAAGAAATGCCTAGCGCCTGATTGTTGTCCATTTCTCTCGTAGGATTTCCGGATTTATCCAACGCATGCTTCGATATTTCCGTAGCAATAAAACCAGGAGTAATCAGCGTCACTTGAATGCCATCATCTTCAACCTCCATGCGAAGCGAATCGAAGAATCCATGCAGCGCATGTTTCGATGCTGAATAAGCAGAGCGTAGATAAAATCCCCATTTTCCAGTTAAACTAGAAATCGTAACAATGTGTCCCGTTTTTCTCTTCAGCATTTGGGGCAATACTGCTTTGGTCATTTGCACATGCCCAAAGTAATTCACTTCAAAGATTTTTCTATCGTTATCAATGGAAGTTTCAGCAGTTAATGAACGCTGACTAATTCCACCGTTGTTGAACAACAAGTCAATTTCAAACTTTGAAAGCACTTCACTCGAAACCGTTTCAATTGAAGAGGCTTGAGTTAAATCCAATGGAAAAACATGAACCTTTTCAGGAAAAGCACAAACTCCCTTTACGCGCTCCAATTCTTCTTTTCTTCGTGAAGAGACCAAAACTATTGCACCAGCGGCATTGAAAGCCTTTGCAACAGCTTCACCAATGCCACTGCTTGCACCGGTAATCCAAACCACCTTATTCTGAAATTGTCCCATTCTTTATATCATTTCCGCGTTAAGAAAACTTAACTTTAGGTTAACCTTAGGTGGTGTGTAAATCAATTAAACACTCCTACCTTCGTGGTGAATAATTCGATTCAAAGATTGCAATAGAATGGCAAAAAAACCAAAAATACTTTGTGTAGACGACGAACAAGACATTCTTGATTTGCTCACATTTAATTTGGAAAAAGAAGGGTATGATGTATGCACAGCATTGAACGGAAAAAAAGGTCTTGAAGTGGCTAAGCGCGAACTTCCAGATTTGATTATTCTTGATGTGATGATGCCTGAAATGGACGGCATGGAAACATGCAGAGAAATTCGCGAGATTCCTTCACTTCAAAATGTTGTTATTACTTTCCTTACCGCTCGTAACGAAGATTACAGTCAAATTGCAGGGTTTGAAGCAGGCGCCGATGATTTCATTACCAAGCCTATTCGTCAACGACTACTCGTGTCGAAAATTAAAGCTTTGTTGCGCAGATCTGGTCCAGCTGAAGTGAAAAAAGAAATGAGTATTGGCGGAATTGAAATAGACCGCGATAAATATTTAGTGACAAAAGACGGTGTTCAAATTCAACTTCCAAAAAAAGAATTTGAACTATTGGTATTGCTTTCGAGCGCTCCAGGTCGCGTTTTCACTAGAGAAAACATATTAAATTCCATTTGGGGAAACGACGTTATTGTTGGAGACCGAACCATTGATGTCCACATTCGCAAACTGCGCGAAAAATTAGGCGACGAAAATTTTAAGACTATTAAGGGAGTTGGTTATAAATTCGAAGCGTGAATGTTCGAACTCCAAAACAAGTAGCCCTCGCCTCTGCGCTTTTCGTTGTGTTGCCTCTAGCAACAGTTTATTTTGTTATTGCATACCTTCTTGAAAGAGACTTCGAAATAGAATTACTCTTGCTGTTTATTGCACTAGGTATGTCTATTACTTACTTCGTCGTATACACATTCATTGAACGATTCCTTTACAGCAAGGTGAAGGTGATCTATAAAACCATTCACTCATTTAAAACCCAATCTGAAAAAAAAGGATTGGAAATGAGCACCGACATTCTGGGTGAAGTAAACCAAGATGTTGCACACTGGGCTGAAGAAAAAATTGGAGAAATTAAAGACCTTCAAAATGCCGACAACTTTCGAAAAGAATTTGTAGGAAATCTGGCTCATGAGCTAAAGACGCCGATCTTCAACATACAAGGATATTTAGATACTCTTGCTGATAACGACGATATGGATTCAGAGCTTCGCAAGAAATTCTTAGACAGAGCCATATCAAGTTGTGAACGTTTGGAACATCTAGTTTCAGATTTAGACGAAATTTCGCGTTTGGAAAGTGGTGCAGTTCCGCTGAAAGTTGTTCGCTTCGACATTCTTCAACTTGCCAATGAAGTCAGTGATTCATTGGAGAATTTTGCCACTGAAAAAAACGTGAAGCTTGTTGTAAAAAATGGGCCATTCAATGAATTGTGGGTAGAAGCAGATCGTAATAAAATTGAGCAGGTGCTAATTAACCTTGTTGTAAACAGCATAAACTACGGCATTGAAGGCGGAGAAACACGCGTTCGATTTTACGACATGAATGACAATGTACTTATTGAAGTTGCAGACAACGGGATTGGCATTGCAAAAGAACATTTGGCGCGACTCTTCGAACGATTCTATCGCGTTGATAAAAGTAGATCTCGTCATGAAGGTGGATCAGGACTAGGTCTTGCAATATGCAAACACATCATCGAAAATCACCAACAAACCATAAGCGTGAGAAGTACTGAAGAAGTGGGAAGCACATTCGGCTTTACCATTAAAAAAGCGAATTAACTTTTTGTAGCGCTTAGCATACTTTACTTTTGTTGAAACAAAATTCCCCGAGAAAGCAATCTCGGGGTTTACTCGTTTGATAAAGCACCTATGAAACCACGTCTTTCCATTTGGGAAAAAGAAATAGCCTCGATTGAAAATAAGATCGCCGAAGAGAAAAGCAAACTTCATTTAAGAGGTTTGGCTGGCAGTGCACCTGCGTTCATTTGCAGTGCCTTTTATTCCTCTTCTACGGTTACACAATTGGTAGTGCTCGACGACAAAGAAAAAGCAGCTTATTTCCTGAATGACCTTGAGGCCATTCTTGAAATTGGTTCCGATGAAAAAGAACAAGAGAAAACTCCTGTACTCTTTTTTCCTCGAACTGCTCGACTGGCTTACGATGTAGAAACAACTCAAAACGCAAACATTGCCATTCGCACAGAGGTGCTGAACAAACTTCAGAAGAATCGAAAAAACTACATCATTGTCTCTTATCCTGAAGCACTCTTTGAAAAAGTAGTCACTCATCAAGAGCTGGAGAAGAACACCTTCAGCATAGATGTGGGACAATCGTACTCCATGGATTTCATTGATGAAGTATTCATTGAATTTCAATTTGAAAAAGTTGATTACGTATACGAGCCCGGACAATACGCAGTTCGCGGAGGTATTGTCGATGTTTTCTCTTTCAGTTATGAATACCCTTATCGCATTGAATTTTTCGATGAAGAAGTAGAGAGCATTCGAAACTTCGATCCAGCATCGCAGCTGTCGGTGAATAAAATGACCAAGGCCATTATTGTTCCGAATACACATTCGAAACATTCAGAAGAAGTACGCATCGGGCTTCTCGATTTCCTTCCTTCCAACACCGTTGTTTGGATGAGCAATACGGAATCTTCGCTTGCGCAATTTCAAGCTGAAATGGAAAAAGCAGAGGAGCGATTCAATAGACTTTCAGACAACATTGCTCACGACAAACCCGATGCCCTCTTCACTTCGAAACACGAATGGTTAAAGCAGTTGGAAGATAAACGCGTGATTGAATTCGGAAGCAAGCGTCAATTCCTTGGAGAAACCGAAGACTTCCATTGCACGCCTCAGCCTTCCTTCAACAAGAATTTTGAATTGCTTGCCGAGCACCTGGAGAATCTCATTCAACAAGGATATAAAGCGCATATTGTTGCAGGACAATCGAAGCAGCTGGAACGACTCGATCAGATTTTTCAAGACAAGAGAAAAGACATCGCTTATGTTCAAGAGATACTTGAAATTAGCGAAGGATTCATGGATCAGAATAAAAAAATTCTGTACTACACCGACCACCAAATTTTTCAACGCTACCATCGCTTCAAACTGAAAGAAGGATTCAAAAAGAACAAAGAAGCTTTAACGCTGAAAGAAATTCTTGCGTTGCAACCGGGAGACTATGTTGTACACATTGATCACGGAGTAGGCCAATTCAGTGGCTTGCAGAAAATTGATGTGAATGGAAAAGAACAAGAAGCCATTCGTCTTACCTACAAAGGCGGAGATATTCTATACGTAAGTATTCACTCGTTGCACCGTATTAGCAAGTTCACCGGGAAGGAAGGAACTGCTCCTTCCATGGACAAGCTCGGTAGCAATGCTTGGCAAAACTTAAAGCGTAAAACGAAAACGAAGGTGAAAGAAATCGCCTTCGATTTAATTAAGCTTTATGCCAAAAGAAAGTCTACGAAAGGATTCGCCTTTCAACCCGACACCTACATGCAAACTGAATTGGAAGCGTCTTTCATGTACGAAGACACTCCCGATCAATACAAGGCTTCTGTTGCGGTTAAGGAAGACATGGAAGCGCCCTTTCCAATGGATCGCTTGGTGTGTGGTGATGTTGGATTCGGAAAAACAGAAATCGCTATTCGCGCAGCCTGCAAAGCGGTTGCAGACGGAAAGCAAGTGGCTGTTCTTGTTCCAACCACCATTCTTTCCATTCAACACTACAAGAGTTTCAGATCGCGATTAAAAGATTTTCCTGTTACCATCGAATACATCAATCGTTTCAAAACAGCGAAGCAAAATTCAGAGACATTGGAACGTGTTAAAAATGGGAAAGTCGACATCCTTATTGGTACCCATGCCATTCTCGGAAAACGCGTTGTATTCAACGACTTGGGATTAATGGTTATTGACGAAGAACAAAAATTCGGTGTTGCTGCGAAAGATAAATTGAAAACACTTCGTGCAAACGTTGATGCGCTAACGCTTACTGCGACGCCTATTCCAAGAACATTACAGTTCTCGCTCATGGGTGCACGCGACTTGAGTATTATTCAAACCCCTCCACCGAATCGTGTTCCCATTCGCACAGAGTTAATTCCATTCGGGGAAGAGATTGTTCGCGATGCAATTAGTTACGAAGTGCAACGAGGCGGTCAAGTATTCTTCGTGCACAACCGCGTACAAAATTTGCGAGAGATGGCAGGACTCATTCAACGCGTTTGTCCAGATGTACGTATTGGCATTGGTCACGGACAATTGAGCGGTGAAGACTTGGAAGAGGTGATGAACAAATTCATTGAAGGAGAATTCGATGTGTTGGTCTCTACTTCAATTGTTGAAAGTGGCATTGACATTCCGAATGCAAATACGATAATCATTAACGATGCGCATCATTTCGGAATGAGTGACCTTCACCAATTGCGCGGACGCGTAGGACGAAACAACAAACAAGCATTTTGCTATTTGTTGAGTCCACCTACGCACATGCTCACCGACGACGCGAAGAAACGTTTAACAGCCATTGAACAGTTCTCTGATTTGGGGTCAGGAATGCACATTGCCATGCGCGACTTAGATATTCGTGGTGCGGGGAATCTGCTGGGCGGAGAGCAAAGCGGATTCATCAATGAACTCGGATTCGAGACCTATCAGAAAATCTTAGATGAAGCCCTTCAAGAATTGAAGCAAGAACATTTCCAAGATTTGTATGAAGAGGAAATGAAGAAGAACGCCACGTTCGTGAAAGACACGGTGCTTGAAACAGATTTCGAATTGTTGATTCCAGATGAATATGTTGGAAATATTTCTGAACGTATTGCGCTGTACAAGGCACTCGACGATATGGAGAAGGAAGAAGAAATCCAAAAGTTCTCGCAAGACTTGGAAGACCGCTTCGGACCTATTCCGAAGCCCGTTATTCAATTGATTGATACTATGCGCTTGCGTTGGAAAGCGAGAGAAATTGGATTCGAAAAATTGGTATTGAAGAGTGGAAAAATGATTGGTTATTTCATTTCGAAACAAGACTCTCCGTTCTACCAAAGCGATGCCTTCACGCGCGTTCTGAATTTCATTAAGTTGAATCCTGTTACCGGAAAAATGTATGAGAAAGACGACACCCTTCGCATTGCATTTCCAGATGTAACCAACATGGACAAAGCCAATCGCCTGCTTAACGCGCTAACGGAAGGTTCTAAATTGTAATCAAGCCCACTATTATCGTAAATTTGCACACTTTCAAAAACCATTATGACATCACCAAGAGTTCGTGTTCGTTTCGCTCCTAGTCCAACTGGCCCATTGCACATGGGTGGAGTTCGTACAGCTTTATACAACTATCTTTTCGCTAAGAAACACGGCGGAGATTTTTTAATTCGAATTGAAGACACAGACCAAACGCGCTATGTTCCGGGTGCTGAGCAATACATACTGGATTCATTGAAATGGTGCGGCATTGAGCCTACCGAAGGTGTTGGTTACGGCGGAAAGCACGAGCCTTACCGTCAGAGCGAAAGAAAGCCTATGTACAAAGCGTATGCTTTGGATTTGATTGAAAAAGGTTGGGCGTATTACGCATTCGATACCCCTGAAGAGTTAGATAACATTCGCAAGCAAGCTGAATTGGCGAAGATGCCGAACTGGCAATACAATAGCATTTCGCGCATGACCATGAAGAACTCTTTGACCCTTCCAGCAGATGAAGTTGCTGCTCGATTGGAAAAAGGAGATCCGTTCGTGGTGCGTTTCAAAATGCCACGCAACGAGGAAGTTCGCTTCCAAGATATTATTCGCGGTTGGGTGGTTTTCTCTACAAACGAACTCGACGACAAAGTGCTTTACAAGTCAGACGGAATGCCAACGTATCACTTGGCGAATATTGTAGATGACCATACCATGGAAATTAGCCACGTTATTCGTGGGGAAGAATGGTTGCCATCTGCACCGTTGCACGTAATGATGTACAGAGCGTTCGAATGGGAAGCGCCGTTGTTCGCGCATTTGCCGTTGATTTTAAAACCAGACGGTAATGGAAAGTTGAGCAAACGTGATGGAGATCGTTTAGGATTTCCTGTATTCCCGCTTCAATGGACCGATCCTGAAACTGGAAATATTTCAAGTGGATACCGCGAAAGCGGATACCTTCCAAAAGCCTTTATTAACATGTTGCTTTTATTGGGATGGGCGCCTAGCAACAACCAAGAAATTTTCACCCTCGATGAAATGGTTGAAGCCTTCACCATTGAACGAGTTGGAAAATCAGGTTCGAAATTCGATCCGGAAAAAACGAAGTGGTTCAATCAGCAATACATGCGCAATACGCCACGTGCTGAACTGGCAGACATGATTATGCCAGCTATCATTGAAAAAGGATACGACGTTGATAAAGCCTATGTTGAAGGCGTTATTGAGCTGATGCTTGAGCGCGCCATCTTCCCGAAAGATTTATTGGATGGCGAATATTTATTTGTAGATCCAACTTCTTACGATGCAGATGCCGTTTCGAAAAAATGGAAAGTTGGAGAGTCTTCTGCTATCCTACAAAAATGGGCAGCTGTTTTAGAAACACTTGAGCCTTTCACGGTGGAGAACATTGATACAGCTATGAAGCAATTCTTAGCAGATAATGGTTTAGGAATGGGCGCTGTAATGCCTTTGTTCCGTATTGCACTCACAGGAGTGCTTACAGGCCCTGGCGCATCGCATGTTGCTGCGTTGGTTGGAAAAGAGTTTGTTCTTCCACGCATTCAAAAATGCATTGATACTTTAGGTTAAATGAAAATTCAATTGAACAACATACAGGTTCGTGCACACCACGGCTGTTGGAAAGAGGAGGAAGTCATTGGTGGAGATTACCGAGTAGATGTGTGGATTGAAGGGCCATTCGAAGTTTCAGCCGAAACCGATGACCTGGAAAAAACCATCGATTACGTTGCGGTGAAGGAATTGGTTTATGCTGAAATGAAAGTTCGTGCCAAACTTATTGAAACGGTTTTGGTTCGCATGCACACGGCCATGAAAAACAGTTTCCCGAACGCTCATTCGGTTGGAATTCGATTGACGAAGATTAACGCTCCTATGGGTCACCAAGTGGAAAGCGTTAGTGTGGAGATGGAAGGTTAAACGAGTTTGTTTGCAACCAAATATTCCGCAATCTGAACTGCATTTGTAGCAGCGCCTTTGCGAAGATTGTCGCTAACAATCCAGCAATTCAATGTGTTTGCTTGCGACTCGTCTAAGCGAATACGTCCAACAAAAACTTGATCACTTTCCGCCGCGTGAATCAACGGCATTGGATACAACTTCTGTTCAATATCATCTACTACTTCAACACCAGGAAAAGCGCTCAACACTTCTTTGATCTTCGCTAAATCTGGCGTTCTTTCAAATTCAATATTCACCGATTCTGAGTGTCCG
>JBILTL010000085.1:0-8856 GCA_044371535.1 Flavobacteriales bacterium
TGGCCTTCATTGTAGATGCCGTGCGCATATTCACTTACGCCGCTTCCTTCCAATTATTCCTTCAACATGAAATATATCTTCCTATGGCTGTAGCGCTTATAGGTGGAATGAGCGGCGCGTTGATTGGAAATAAATTCCTAAAGAAAACCAGTATCGAATGGATTAGAAAATCGGTTATGGTGTTCCTATTTATTATGGGAACACTCATGATTGCCGGCTTGGTCTAAACTCAATCGAAGCGCATGTGCTTTACCGACTCTCCCGAATCGCGCAATTCATTCAACGCCTGAATGCCTATTGAAAGTTGAAGAGCAACGTAATTCACGGTAACACTTTCATCGCTTTTTGAAGTCTTCACTCCTTCTGGAACCATGGGGTTGTCGGAAACCAATAGCAACGCTCCGCGCGGAATCTTATTCGCGAAACCTACGGTGAACAGCGTTGCTGTTTCCATATCAATGGCTGTTGATTTTATATCTGTCAGATACTGTTTGAATTTCTCGTCGTGTTCCCAAACTCTTCTATTCGTGCTGTACACAGAGCCTGTCCAATAGTCGCAAGCGTGTGCACGAATCGCTGCCGAAACAGCCATTTGCAATCGGAACGAAGGAAGCGCAGGCACTTCTGGAGGCATGTATTCGTTGCTCGTTCCTTCTCCGCGAATGGCAGCAATGGGGAGAATCAAATCGCCAATACGCGTCTTCTTCAACCCACCACATTTGCCTAAAAACAAAACAGCTTTGGGTTGAATAGCAGAGAGCAAATCCATGATGGTTGCGCACATGGCACTTCCCATTCCGAAGTTGATAATGGTAATGTTATTGGCAGTTACCGTTTGCATAGGCTTGTCTTCACCTATAACTGGAGCATTGTTTTCTTTCGAAAAAATATCGAGGTATTTATGGAAGTTCACCAGCAAGATGTACTCGCCGAATCCTTCCAACGGTGTTCCGGTGTAACGCGGCAACCAGTCTTTTACAATTTCTTCTTTTGTAACCATAGTTTTAAAGATAGATTAAAAACGTTCAGAAACAACAAACGCCCGATGAACGGGCGTTTGACTATTTTTATTTGAATGGAATTATCCGTTCAACATAACTGGCATAACCAACATTAAGATGTCTTCGTTCTCGAAAGACTTCTCTACTTCTGTAATGATACCTGCTCTGTTTGGAGCGCTCATTTCAACGTGCACGTTGTTTGCATCAAGGTTGTTCAACATGTCTTGCAAGAAGCGCGAATTGAAACCAATCTCCATGTTATCTCCAACGAACGTACAAGCCAATTGCTCGTGTGCTTCGTTCGCGAAATCTAAATCTTCTGCAGACAATTGAATTTCACTTCCTGTCAACTTCAATCTTACTTGATTGGTTGAACGGTTCGCGAAGATGCTCACACGCTTGATCGAATTCAAGAAGTCTAAACGATCGATCGTTAATTTGAAAGGGTTTTCTTTTGGAATAACCGCTTCGTAGTTCGGGTATTTCCCTTCAATTAAACGACACATCAATGTTACGTTTTCGAAGGTGAACATGGCGTTGTTCTCTGTGTACTGCATGTTCACTTCAGACTTCAAAGATGAAAGAGCGCCTTTCAACAAGTTCAACGGCTTGCGCGGAACAATGAATGCTGCTGACTCTCCACCTATGTCTGTACGCGTCATGCGAACCAATTTGTGTGCATCTGTTGCTACGAAGCGAACGCTTTCCGGTTCGATCTCGAAGAACACACCTGACATAATCGGACGCATATCGTCGTTACCTGCAGCGAAGATGGTTTTAGAGATGGCTCTGTTCAACACATCTGCACCAATTAACAATGCTTTTGAAGTTCCCATTGCTGGAGCCTTTGGAAACTCGTCGCCATTTTGTCCGGTTAGTTTGTACTTACCGTTGTCGCTGGTGATTTCAATTCCGAAAGTTTTTCCGTCTACATCGAAAGTCAACGGTTGGTCTGGAAGACTCTTCAAGATATCTAATAACAATTTCGCTGGCACAGCGATCATTCCCTCTTCCTTGCATTGAATAGCCATACGCGTGGTCATGCTTGTTTCCAAGTCAGACGCTGAAAGCGTAAGTTCGTCTTGTTTCATTTCGAACAAGAAGTTATCAAGGATAGGAAGGGTATTGTTCGAGTTCAATACGCCGTTTAACAATTGTAATTGTTTTAAAAGGCCGATGCTGTTGACAATGAATTTCATGTGTTGTCTTGATTCTAGTTTACCTGACAAATATAAAGCAGTCCGATTCGAAATAAATTAGGGGTTGAAGATGAACTTATTCACTATTCGCATCTGATAAGGTCGGCTTTTGCTCTTTTTCTTGAATCGTTTCCAACCAAAACGGGTCGTCATCGCTGAGCTCTGGCTCTACTTCGTGACGATATACAGGCTCAGGTGGACCTTGCTTCTGGAAATACCATGCTAACAAAATTCCGCATATAAATCCGCTTATGTGTCCTTCCCATGAAACTTGCTCTTCAATGGGAAACATATACCAAACGGTATATCCGTATACGAATCCGACTGCCATGGAAATTCGCTTCGTGTTGAGGTTCCTTCGGAATATTCCACTAAAGAAAAGGAATGCGAATTCAGCATAAATGAGAACGCTTGCGCCGACATGGACGTTATCTCTTCCAATTACAAAAAGAATAATTGGAGATAACAGCCACATGATTAAGAAAACAGGAATGGCTATTTCGTAATAGAAGAAAAAAATGGTGGTTGTTAGAATGAAGAAGGTTAAGACGTTGTTCCAAAGGTGTTCGGGTGAAGCGTGAACGAATAGCATAGTTGGCATATTCAGGAGACCTTTCCAAGTGCGGGGCTCAACGCCGAGGCTTGAAAGCGACGTGTTCAGGTAACGCGAACCATAAAACGCTATGATGAAGAGTAGAATGAAAATGCTAGACCACAAGAGTGCATCTAATAATTTTTGTTTGTCTTGTGGTAAAATCATGCGCTCATATTAACAACAGCTATTCCATTACGAAGATTCACGAATTATAGAGACAAGCTGTCAGGCCCTTTTCCACTTACTAAAAATTCAGTGTGAATAAAGAGTTAAATGATGTGTCTAAAAGGTTAATGCGTAAAATAGATTTGGCCTTGTTAATTAAACACCCAACATGAGTCGAACAGACATTCACGCTTTGATACAATTGCTCGAAGATCCGGATGAAGTAATCTTCAACACGGTTCGCGAAGCCATTACCGAGAAGGGCGAGGAAGTATTGCATACGTTAGAAGACCACTTCATTATTGGAAGCGGTGACCCGTTAGCGCTTCAGCGTTTATCGGAAATCATTGCGAATATCCAGTATAAGTCAACCTACGTTGCTATTAAAGAATGGCAGAACGGTGAGCAAGAGTTGTTGGAGGGCATGTTGATTTTGAATAAGTATTATCAGCGCAATGTTCCTAGTGAAGAGATTACGTATTTGTTCTCTAGACTTCGTCAGGATATTTGGTTGGAATTGAATGAGCGATTGACAGCATTGGAAACAGTGAATGTTGTGAATCACATTTTATTTAAGCTTTGCGGTTATACTAGTGTTTCAGGAGAAATTCAAAATGCTCCGCATTCGTTGTTCGACGTGTTGAATACGAAAACAGGAACATCTTTAAGCATAGGCACCTTGTATTTGTTGTTGGCTCGTAGTTTAGACTTGCCTATTTACGGTGTGAATTTACCAGGACATTTCTTATTGTGTTATGTTGAGCAAATGCCTGAATGGTTATTACCTGAAGGCGAAACAAATACTGAAGAAGTGTTGTTCTACATCAATCCTGCAGCGGGAGGCTCTATCCTCGACCGTGAGGAAATTGAGCAGTTTATTTCTAGTCAGCATTTGCCTTTGGATCAGCGTTTCTTCGATCCATGTTCAAGCTCGGATGTTGTTACTCGCAACATTAATGCGCTCAGCCATCATTACATCTCTCAGAACAATGCCGATAAGGTTAGGGAGTTGCAGGTGTTGTTAAGCGTACTTCTCGAAATAGAGGAGTGATCTTTTTCTAACAAAGAATGCCCTTCGGGCGAATGTGCAAGCACGAATGTTGCAGATCAACGAATGTCTTCGACTGGTTTTAATTACGAAGTTCCAATTATGAAATAGGAATTACGCAGTAGGAATAAAATCTTCGATTTTCCAATAACGTAGTTCACAGATAATACTCCCTCGCAAACTCCTCATACTCCTTCGTCCGTGTGCCATCTTCATTCATAAGAACAAGAGAAGTTTCTTCGAACGGTTGTTCAATTCGATAAAATTCTAAGATGAAACGAATGGCGGGTTTATCTGAGCGAGAAAAGACTTCGCATTTCTTCACCAAGAAAAAATTCGACAATTCACTTTCGCGTCTCCATTCGTCGAAGACTTCAACAGGGATAATCACGTTCACCCTTCCGGTTAATTTATGAGCGCGTTCCCAAAAGCGCTTAACCCAATCGTTTAGAGCATGACGGGCGGCATTGCGCGCTTCGTCGGGGGCTTGTAAACTGTTCTGAAAAAAAGGAGGATTAGAAACTATCCGGTCGAATTTCACAGGAGCCTGTAGTTTGAAAAAATCAATCTCGTCAGCTATGAGCAAAGGTGCAAATACAGAAGAGCCAAAATTCTGTTGCGCTTCTTCCACCGAAGGTGAATGAATATCGATGGCTAAAACACGATTTCCTTTTTGCGCCAGCATGAGCGCGACAACGCCACATCCTGTTCCGACCTCTAAAATTTTTTCTTGTTTTTCTGTTTGAATGAAAGCTCCGAGCAACACTGCATCTGTTCCCACTTTCATTGAAGAGTTGCTGTGCGCTACTTTGAATTGCCTAAACTGAAAACTCATGATTTGCGCTCGTGCCAAGCTTCGTAGCCCTTTGTGTCCTGAACCTTTCGGTCGGCAGGAATTTCACGAAGCGGTTCTACTGCACGCAGAGTATTTCTGCATTCCTCTGGAAGACGCTGATACCAACCCGTTCCTTCTGTCTTCCATTCCAACATTTGGTCGCTTACTTCTTTCACCTTCTTGGCTGGATTTCCAACCATGACACTTCTTCTCTCCACCACAGTTTTCGCGGGAACAAAACACAACGCACCAATGATGCATTCCTCTTCAACAACAACGTCGTCCATTAAGACTGCGTTCATTCCAACCAATGTATTTGCGCCAATCTGTGCGCCGTGCACAATAGCACCGTGTCCAATGTGCGCGTTTTCACCCAAGACAACAGTGGTTCCTGGAAACATGTGAATGGTGCAGTTCTCTTGTACATTGCATCCGTCTGAAATAACAATCTGTCCCCAATCGCCGCGAATAGCAGCGCCGGGACCAATGTAAACGTTCTTTCCAATAATGACATTGCCCGTTACGGTTGCATTCGGATGAATGAAAGCCGACTCGTGAATGACTGGAATGTATCCGTTGAATTCGAAAATGTTCGCCATGTTATACGCGCTCTAAAACAACTGCATATCCTTGACCTACTCCAATGCACATGGTGCACAAAGCGTATTTCTTATTGCTACGAGCTAATTGCATGGAAGCCGTCTGAACCAAGCGTGAACCGCTCATTCCAAGCGGATGACCCAATGCGATAGCACCGCCTTGCGGATTGATACGCGCATCGTTGTCTTCCAATCCAAGCTGACGTGTACAAGCTAAAACTTGCGCCGCGAAGGCTTCATTCAATTCTAAAATATCCATTTGATCGAGCGTCAATCCAGCACGCTTCAACGCCAAATTCGAAGCTTCAACCGGACCAATACCCATGATGCGAGGCTCTACTCCACTTACTGCTGAAGAAACTACACGTGTCAACGGCGTTAATCCATGCGCGTTCAATCCATTCTCACTCGCCATTAACAAGGCTGCTGCACCGTCGTTCAAACCTGAAGCGTTACCTGCAGTCACGGTTCCACCGTTTCTGAATGAAGCGCGCAATTTCGCAAGACCTTCCAATGTGGTTCCTGCTTTCGCAAATTCATCTGTATTGAAAACAATTGGATCACCTTTTTTCATTGGAATATTCACCGCAACAATTTCTTCCTTCAACAAATCAATGGAAGCCGCTGCTTTCTGTTGCGACCACAAAGCGAAAGCATCTTGATCTTCGCGTGAGATGTTGAACATCTCGGCCAAATTCTCAGCGGTTTCACCCATGGCATCTACGCCATACATCTCTTTCATTTTCGGATTCACAAAACGCCATCCGAAAGATGAGTCGAACATTTGTGCATCTCTTCCGAAAGCCGAACTGGTCTTCGAAATCACCCACGGTCCGCGGGTCATATGCTCCACACCTCCTGCTATAAACACATCACCTTCATTCGCATGCGCTGCACGCGCCGCAGTTGCAACCGCACTCATACCCGAAGCACATAAGCGGTTCAAGGTTTCAGCGGGAACCGTGTGAGGAAGTCCTGCTAGCAGAACTGCCATACGCGCCACATTGCGATTGTCTTCACCCGCCTGATTCGCGCAACCCATGAACACGTCTGAGATTACTGCCGGATCAAGGCTTGGGAATTTCTTCATCAATTCAGCCAACACAACTGCTGCTAAATCATCGGCTCTTACTGGAGCGAGCGTTCCACCAAAACTTCCAATTGCAGTGCGAACACCACCTACTACGAATGCATTCATTTGTTTATAAATCTTCGGCAAAGATGAAGAAATATTCATGAACCTGAGGCAACTGATGCTACTTTTCAAGCTTATGTTTGCAGTATGAATTCTGAACCTTTGATTTTAGTTGTGAACGACGATGGCATTACCGCAAAAGGTATTCGTTCGTTGGTGGAAGTTGCGAAGAAATTCGGACGGGTCGTTGTAGTGGCTCCAGACAAAGCGCAAAGCGGAATGGGACACGCGGTTACCATTAACGGCATTATTCGCGCACAAGAACAAAACATCTTTGGTGAAGGGGTTCAGGCCTATTCATGCTCGGGCACTCCAGCCGATTGCGTGAAGTTCGGCATTTCACAAATCATTAAGAAAAAGCCAGATCTAATTTTAAGTGGTGTGAATCACGGAAACAATTCTGCCACCAACGTCCTATACAGCGGAACCATGTCTGCAGCACTTGAAGGGGCTATGGAAGGAATTACTTCCATCGGATTCTCACTTCTAGATTACGCAGCTGACGCGGACTTCAGCGCGTCTATGCATTATACTGAAATAATCGTTCGCAATGTTTTGAACGACGACAAGCTTCCAGAAAATTTCTGTTTGAATGTGAATATTCCGAAAGGAAACATTGAAGAAATTAAAGGCATTCGTTTCGGTCGTCAGGCCGAAGCCTTCTGGGACGACTGGTTCGAACACCGCAAAGATCCGGGAGGAAAAGACTATTTCTGGTTAACTGGAACCTTTCACAATCACGACAAAGGGGAAGACACCGACGAATATGCTTTAGCCAACATGTATGTCTCTGCTGTGCCTGTTCAATACGATTTAACTGCTTATCACACACTTAAACACTTGCAGCAATGGCCACAGTAAAAAAAGGAAAGTTAGACACGTTCGCATTCGGACTTGCTGCTGGAATACTTGGAGCTGCTGTTGGATTCGTGGTCTTCGGCTTTTTGATTGCACAATCGAACGGACAGACATTCAGTAGGTTCTTCCAAACCTTGGTTCAGGGAAGTGATATTTTCCATGATAAACTTGTAACCGTAAGTATTTTATTCGATGTGATTTTGTTCTTCGTTATGATTCGTCAAGAATATTACAATTTCTGTAAAGGACTTCTTGCGGTTGTTATCGTTAGCGTTCCCGTAGCCATTTACTTGTATTGATGCAAGAGGGAAAGAAATTCTTTTTCATCGCCGGAGAAGCATCAGGCGATTTGCATGCAAGCAATTTGGCTTTGGCCTTGTTGAAGCAAGACCCTTCTCTTCAACTTGTGGGTTGGGGTGGAGATTTAATGCAACGCGAAGGCGTGAAAATTTCAACGCACTTCAAGGATTTAGCCTTTATGGGTTTTTTAGAAGTGGTGAAAAATATTCGCACCATTTTCAAAAACATCGAGCGTTGCAAAAATGAAATTCTGAGTGAACGTCCAGATGCCCTTATCTTAATTGACTACCCAGGTTTCAACTTACGCATTGCCGCTTGGGCCAAGAAACAAGGCATTCCAGTGTATTATTATATTGCTCCGCAAATTTGGGCTTGGAAAGAAAATCGCGTACACAAGATTAAACGCGACGTTACAGAACTATACGCAGTACTTCCCTTCGAAAAAGATTTCTATTCAAGGAAGGGAATGGACGTTGAATTTGTTGGACATCCGCTGCTCGACGAGGTGAACAAACGCAAGCGCGTATCACCGGAAGAATTTCGCAAACGTTATTTCCTAGATGAGCGTCCGATTATTGCTTTGCTTCCTGGAAGCCGCAAGCAAGAAGTCACGCGTATGTTGAATGTCATGTTGGAAATGAAATACAAATTTCCAAATCATCAGTTTATCATAGCCGGGGCGCCTTCCCTTCCGGAAAAAATTTATAAGGAGATTATTGGAAAGCACAAGGTAAGTTTGTTTTACAACGTGACATACGATTTGTTGGAAGCCAGTGAAGCTGCTTTGGTAACGAGCGGAACTGCAACACTTGAAACAGCACTTCTGAATGCACCGCAAGTTGTTTGCTACAAAGCGAATGCGGTTTCCTTCGCTATTGCAAAACGCTTGGTAAAAATCAAATACATTTCGTTGGTGAATTTATTGTTGAATCGCGAAGCGGTTCGTGAACTTATTCAAGACGAATGGAATATCTCTCAAGCAGAAGATGAATTACGCGCAGTTATGGTGGGCGGAAGTAAACGCGAAGCTGTTTTGAAATCTTATGCTGAATTGAAAACGT
>JBILTL010000086.1:0-8813 GCA_044371535.1 Flavobacteriales bacterium
ATTCGAACCTACGACCTCCTGCTCCCAAAGCAGGCGCGATACCGGGCTACGCTACACCCCGAAATGCTCTTTAGCACCCTAAGGGGGTGCAAATATACATCTCTTTTTGAATTAACAAGGATTCTCGTAAATCTTTTTTCTTCTATTGCGCGAAAATGCTACGTGAATCTACGTTTGCACTAATCGGATTAATAACCATAGCCGGAATTCCAGCTTCATTGGTAATAATCTTTTGCTCTGCATCTGCTCCAAAGGCATGAATCAATCGCTCACCAGCGAAATTCAAAATACAAATCAAATCAATATCGGCGTACTGAGAATACTTGATAATCTCTTTCACAAATCCAGAACTGCCTTCCTCAGTAACCTTCGTCTTGCAATGGATTCCACGCTCGTTGAAATAGTCCTCAGCGTATACCATGTTGCGCATAACTTGATTATGCAAAAATTCATCGGATTCTTTCGGACAAATAATGTGAACTTCTGCCTTGAACTTTGCAGCGATATCTCCAGCAATTTTAATTTTTTGCTTCGTCTCTTTATGCAAGTCCAAAGGAACCAAAATCTTTTTAATATCAGCTGTGCGTGTGGTTTGCTCCTGAACAACGATAAATGGAGATTTCGATTCACTGATTACTCGAAGAGCATGACTTCCTGTAATAAACTGAAATCCACGCAAGCCGTGTGTGCCCATTACAACTAATTCAGCATTGGTCTCTTCAGTAACTTTTGGTATCTCGTCAAGAATGTTCCCGTGACGGACAATCGTATGAGCAGTTACCCCCGTGGTTGAATGAGATTGTTTTATTTGTTCTTCAAATTTATTCTTTGTTTCAGTTTCGTCAGCACCCTCTTTGAGAATGTGTAAAATATGAACTTCAGAACTTAATGTTTTCGAAATCTCACAGGCATATTTCACAGCGATATCTGAAGTGCTGGAAAAATCGGAAGGGACAATAATTTTCGACATGTCAATTAATTTTTTAGTGCCACATAGGTATGAAATACACCGAATCGTCTTGTTGCTCAGGTGTAATCAATAACACCGGAATTTGCGCTTCGTTGTATATTAAATCTTCCTCTTCGGTACGTGGGAACAACGTGTATAGATATTCAAACGAGAAATTCACCGCGCAAATTAAATCGGCGTCAACAGATGCAGCATGGGCTACCACTGATTTGGCGAATGGTCTTTGATCTTTTTCAATGTGCATGCTGAATGGAATATTCGCGGTGCTGAATACGCCTTCAACTTTGGCAATCAACTCTTCGTCATTATCGCTGGCCACCTGCTGAGCAATGAAATAAACTTCACCGTTGAACAACTTCGCCATTTCAGCAAAGAAGGTCGCTTCTTCCAACAATTGCTGACGAAACGTAACAGGAATAACAATCTTCTTATACCCTTCAGGGCGAATGTGTCTTTGTTGAACCACGATGAAAGGGGTGGTAGATTCTGAAACAACTTTTAAAGCAAGACTTCCAGTAAGTCGCTGCATGCCTCGCATTCCATGAGTGGGCATAACAACTAATCCGCAATTCTGAAGCTTTGCTATTTCGTCAACGGTGGTCGCGAGCTCTCCTTCCTCAACAATCGTTTTCACAGATCCTTCAAAAGTCGCGCGAATGCGGTCGGCCCATTTGTTCAATTCATTCTGGGCGTGAGGAATATCACTCTCGTGTTTCACTAAATGAAGCAATACAATTTCGGAGTTTGCCAAGCGCGCAATAAACTCTGCGTGCAAGATGGCATTGTAGCTATCTTCCCTTAAATCGAAGGGAATAAGGATGCGATTAATGTTTTTCATATAAAGTGGTTCAAAAGTAATAAATAAAAAGCAAGTGCGTTAGGGTTTTGTTTACCGAAATTTGCCTTAATAACTAGCATCATGACAGAGTTAAGCGCCTTCTACTTACAACACCTCGAGCCAGTGCTACAGCGCTTGAAAGATGGGCTACATAAGCATTATTACTATCATGATGTTCGACATACGTTAGACGTTATAGAACAATCACAGGCCATAGGTAAATTGGAGGGAGTGTCTGAACGAGAGCTTGAACTGTTGAAAATTGCCGCTTTGTTTCATGATACGGGTTTCTTGAAGGTGCGGTCAGGGCATGAACAGGCAAGCATAGATTTCTTTCAAGCCATTGGTGGACTTAGTTCACTTACTTACGAAGATTGCGATACAATCACCGGTTGTATTCGTGCAACGCACATGCCTCAGAATCCGAAAAATCATTTGGAATGTATACTTTGTGATGCTGATTTAGATTACTTGGGTCGCGAGGATTTCAGTTTAATTGGTGAAAATTTATTTCTTGAAATGTCAGCATGTGGTGAAATGAGCGACCGCGTTACGTGGGATAACCTACAAGTAAAATTCTTGGAAGCGCATAATTACCATACGCCTTCAAATCAAATACGCAGAAATAATAAAAAGGCAGAGAACTTGAGTGAGGTTCGCTTGCGCGTTGCCCAGAAAAGTTAATTCGCTTTTTCTGCTAGGAACAATTCCATTTCTCCTTTTCCTTTCAACATTACATTTCCTTTCGACTCATATTGAAACCCATGGTCAATAAGTGATTTTGTGGCATGCGTTACAGTAACTTTCATAGGTGTTCCGTTACTTTCAACACGCGCGGCGATGTTCACATTATCTCCAAGAATGTCGTAGATGAAACGCGATTTCCCTACAATACCTGCAATGACTTCACCGCTGTGAATTCCGATTCTGCAGGTCCATGCTTGCTTCGAAACCTTATTTCTTTTTTCAAGATATTCAATGAACTCATGCGCAATGGTAACCATTTCTTTCGCGTGAAGGACGCTGTCTGAACCAATTCCTGTTGTGGCCATGTAGGCATCTCCAATGGTCTTTATTCGCATACCGTTGTTACGCGAGCAGATCTCATCGAACTCGCTGAATATTTCTGACAATTCTTCAATTAAAAATTCAGGAGTAAGGGTGGCGGTGATGGTTGTGAATCCAACAAAATCACAAAACAGAATACTCACATTCTTGTGGATCTCAGGAATGTGCTTTCCTTTTTGCATAAGATCGGAAATAACTCTTTCAGGAAGCAGAATACGTAAGAGTGATTCAGATTTTCTTCGCTCAGCTTGAAGGGCAATGTGCGTGCTTATGCGCGCCATAACAATATCTGGATTGAAAGGCTTGATAATAAAATCGGCACCACCTACTTTGAAACCACGCGTCTCATCGGCCACTTCATTTAGGGCAGTTAAGAAGATAACTGGAATTTTCTGAGTAATCGGATTGCTCTTCAATTTTTCGCAAGCGGTGAAGCCGTCCATTTCGGGCATAACAATGTCCAAAAGAATAAGGTCGGGTTGTTGCTCTTGTTGGGCTATTTCTAAAGCCTTCTCTCCACTCTTTGCAATCTTTACTCGGTAGTGATCTTTCAGCAGTGCTGAAAGAACTTGAAGGTTTTCAACCGAATCGTCTACGGCTAGGATTAAGGGTTTCTGTTCTACGTTTTCCACTTGAAATGCGTTGTTTTATTTCTTTAATATCTCTAATGCCGAGTCGAATTCAAATTCGTTCAGCGCCTTTTGTATGTCGGTTAATTTTAATTTCATTTCTTCACTTAACGTGAATTTCGAAATCATTTCTTCACAAAGTTCACCCGCCTGCATGTCGTTGTCTTCAATAGCTTTTGCCAGAGCATCAAGACGTTCAGTGAGCTCGTTTTCAGAGACAGCAACAGTGGCTGCAGCAATTTTTACATTTGCAAGAACAAATTTTTCAATGATTGGAAGTTGTTTTTCCAACTTGGTAAATACAGCAATGGTCTTTTGTAGATGTGTACTGTTCAAGGTTGGATTCGCTTCTTGCGAAACAGTTTTCAATTCGCTTGAAACCGGATGAGCCAATTCGTAAAGTTCTGTAATACCTATGTTTCCTGCTACTCCGGTAATGGTGTGTAACAATGCTGCTAGTTCTGGAACATTCTTTTCTATAACCATTTTCTGCGCTTTCGCAGTTACACCGGTGTAATTGTCGACGAATGTTTTCAATAATTTGAAATACAAATCGTGCTTACCAGCCACTCGCTTCAATCCGTTTACGACATCTACACCTTCAATTTGGAAAGGAGCATCGCCATCGGCAGTTGCATTTTGTTCGGCGAAATTGGCTGCGGATTTCGCAGTGTCTTCCCCTTTGATGTATTTGATGAGTGCGTTGTAGAGAATGTGCGGATCAATAGGCTTCGTGATGTGATCGTTCATTCCAGCCGATAAACTTTTTTCGCGTTCGCCTTTCATGGCGTGTGCGGTCATAGCTAGAATGGGAAGTTTGTTAAAGCGTTCTTCCTCTCGAATTTTACGAGTAGCAGTAAGTCCGTCCATCTCTGGCATCTGAATATCCATAAGCACACAGTCATACGTGTTCTCTTTCACCTTTTCCCATCCCTCTCTTCCATTACGTGCAAAGTCTGGTTCTATTCCTACATGGCGCAATAACTCAATGGCAAGTTCAAGATTTATATCATTGTCTTCCACCAATAAAACCTTCGAATCTTTTAAGGCTGCACGGTAGTTTTCAATCACGTCCACATCTTTCGATTTATCTAAGACACGCTTTTCGCCCAAGTGCAAAATGCTGTTGATGGTGTCGTAAAGAATAGATGGATTGATGGGTTTCAATAAAAATCCGTCGATGAGTTTTTCTTTCGCAGCCTGACGAACAGTGTCTACTCCAAACGCCGTAACCATAAGGACTGAAGGGACAGGATGTCCATCTTTTTTGCGAAGTTCAGCCACTAATTGTAGGCCGTCCATACCTGGCATGCGCCAATCGACAACCATAAGTGAGAAGCCTCTTTTAGCGGCCGTTTCTTTTTCGAAAATTTCAATCGCTTCTTTCGCATTGTCGGTCATGATAACTTCAAATCCGAAAGACGATAACATTTCTTCCAAGACAATTCTTGCGCTGTCTGAATCATCAACAAGAAGTGCGCGCATTCCACTAATAGACTCAACTTTTGTGATGCTGTTAGCTTCTTCATTTGATAATGAGAAAAATGCATTGAATGAGAATTCAGAGCCTTCTCCAGCAACGCTGGTAGCAGACAATTCTCCGTCCATCATCTCTACAATTTTTTTACAAATCGCGAGACCCAATCCTGTTCCACCAAATTTTCGTGTGGTTGATAAATCGGCTTGTTGAAACGGTCGGAATAATTTGTTTAATTGCTCATCAGTCATTCCAATTCCGCTGTCTTTTACTGCGAAACGAATGATGATTCCATAAGGAAGTTTAGTCACCACCTTTGCGAATAAATGCACTTCTCCTTCTTCAGTGAACTTCGCTGCGTTGTCTGTTAAGTTCAATAAGACTTGACGAAGACGAACAGAGTCACCGAGTATTACAGGAGGGATGTTAGGATCAATGTGCGTGATTAATTCAACATTGTTTTTCTTCTGAAGCTTAACGTTTACTGCATCTGCAACATCTGATACAAGTTCTTCCAAATACAAATGGGTACTTTCTAACGTAAGTTTACCCGCTTCAATTTTCGAAAAGTCAAGAATGTCGTCAATGATGCGCAAAAGATTTTTCGCTGAGGTCTCTACCTTTTGAACGTAATCGGCTTGCTTTTCTGAAAGCTCGGTTTTCTTCAACAAATAATTCATGCCAATGATTGCGTTCATTGGGGTACGAATCTCGTGGGACATATTCGCTAGGAATTCGCTTTTTGAAGCGTTCGCGGTATCAGCGATTTCGCGCAAGGAAACCATTTGATCGTAGCGAATGTTAAGCTCGCTATTAGTTTTGCGAACTCGGTCCATTTGTCTTCCTGCGAAAGAAGCGATAAAGGACAATACGACTGGAGCAATATCAATAATCCATAACATAGGAGTATTCGCTTGGCAGACCAAAAGCTGCGAGCAGTTGAAACCCATGTTTCGGATGTAGCATTCTACGAATGTTCCAATAATAGGGAACATTAAACCAAAAAGTCCCCCATACAGCGCATACATTTTCTGCTCTGTATTGAAGACTTTTCTATGTATAGAAAGATTTTGAGTAGGTTTAGCTTCCATGGTGCACGAATTTACTTCAAATTCGTGCACCATAGAGTTTATGCCTCTTCTATTTTTTCTCCTTCAATTTCTTTGCGGAAAACAAGCGTTCCTTCGAACATATCTAACACCACAGGTGCCGATTTATCAATGGTTCCGGACAATAGATGCTTCGAAAGAATATTCAACACGTCTTTCTGTAACACACGCTTAACAGGGCGGGCGCCAAACTGCGGGTCGTAACCTTTTTCGCTCAACCACTCGAGAGCCTCCGGAGAAACCTTCAAGACAATGTCATTCTTGCGAAGTCGTTGCGCCAAAATGTGAAGTTGAATAGTCACGATTTCACGAACTTCTTTCTTCAGAAGAGGAGGGAACATGATCACTTCGTCGATGCGATTTAAGAATTCTGGACGAAGTGATTTCTTCACCACTTCCATCACTTCTTCCTTAGTTGTCTCGAAGAGAGTTGTAAGATTCGTTTTATCATCGACGTGATTGTAGTTTTCTTGAATGATGTGCGAACCAATGTTACTGGTCATAATCACAATCGTATTCTTGAAGTTCGCCACACGCCCTTTGTTGTCGGTTAACCTTCCATCGTCTAACACTTGAAGCAAAATGTTGAACACATCTGGATGTGCTTTTTCAATTTCGTCGAGCAATACAACAGAGTATGGTTTTCTTCGAACGGCTTCAGTCAATTGTCCGCCTTCATCGTATCCAACATAGCCCGGAGGCGCTCCCACTAAGCGAGACACGCTGTGCTTCTCTTGAAACTCGCTCATGTCTATACGTGTCATAGCATTCTCGTCGTTGAACAAATATTCGCTCAACGCTTTCGCCAATTCGGTTTTTCCGACTCCTGTTGTTCCAAGGAAAATGAATGAACCAATCGGACGTTTTTCATCGCTTAATCCAGATCTGTTTCTGCGCACAGCATCACTCACAGCGGCAATTGCTTCTTGCTGTCCAACTACGCGCTTGTGCAATTCCTCTTCCATGCGAAGTAATTTCTCGCGTTCACTTTCCATCATCCGTGAAACGGGTATGCCTGTCCATGCGGCTACTACATCGGCAATCTCTTCCGGATCAACTTCTTCCTTCACCATCTTGGTGTTAGTCTGAAGCTTCTGAAGTTCTTCGCGATCTATTTCAATGGCTTGTTCTTTCTCGCGAATTTTTCCATATCGAAGTTCTGCTACCAAACCGAAGTTTCCTTCGCGTTCGGCTTGTTCGGCTTGTACTTTGAAATGTTCAATGTCTTTCTTCGCTTGCTGAATGCGCTCGACAACATCTTTCTCTGCTTTCCATTGACCGTACAATCCGTTGCGCTCTTCCTGAAGATTGGCGATCTCTTCGCCAATTTCGTTCAGACGAACAGTATTGTTTTCACGCTTGATGGCTTCTCGTTCAATTTCAAGTTGAAGAATTTTGCGTTCAATTTCATCGAGTTCTGCTGGCTTGGAATTTATTTCCATGCGCAAGCGCGAAGCGGCTTCGTCAATTAAGTCAATGGCTTTATCTGGAAGGAAACGATCGCTGATGTATCGAATTGAAAAATCTACTGCAGCAATTATCGCATCGTCTTTTATCTGCACTTTGTGATGCGATTCGTATTTTTCTTTCAATCCGCGAAGAATAGAAATCGCATCTTCTCGGGTTGGTTCGTTTACCATCACTTGCTGAAAACGACGCTCAAGTGCTTTGTCTTTCTCAATGTATTTCTGATATTCATTGAGCGTAGTCGCGCCTATGGCGCGAAGCTCTCCGCGAGCCAAAGCAGGCTTCAAAATGTTCGCCGCATCCATAGCGCCTTCACCGCCGCCTGCGCCAACGAGCGTATGAATTTCATCAATGAAAAGTATCAATTGCCCATCGCTTTCTTGCACTTCCTTCACCACCGATTTTAATCGCTCTTCGAATTCGCCTTTGTATTTCGCACCTGCAACCAACGAACCCATGTCGAGGCTGTAGATGGTTTTGTCAAGTAAATTTTCAGGAACGTCTTTGTTTATAATGCGGTGCGCAATGCCTTCAGCAATAGCCGTTTTACCTACGCCGGGTTCTCCAATTAAAATTGGATTGTTTTTCGTTCTGCGTGAAAGAATTTGAAGCACACGACGAATTTCTTCATCGCGACCAATCACAGGATCGAGCTTGCCGTCTTGCGCAAGTTTGTTCAGATTCTTCGCATATTTCTCCAACGACTGAAACGTTTGTTCTTGTGTAGAAGACGTGGCACGTTGTCCTTTGCGCATGTCGAGAAGCAATGCCTTCAAGTCTTTGCTGTTCACGCCACGGTCTTTCAACAGTTGCGCAGAAGCATCTTTGGTGTCCATCATTCCCAAAAGCAAATGCTCAACAGTAACGAAGTCGTCTTTCATGCTGCGCGCTTCGCTGCTCGCACGCTGAAGCATGTCGGTTGCGCTTCGACTTAAATTAATATCTCCACCAGAAACTTTCGGAAGTTTTTGCAATTCAAGTTGAACGGAATTGCTAACGGCTTCAACAGTCGTGTTGAATTTTTTCAATATAAATGGAAGAATGCGATCGTCTTCTTCGAGTATTCCTTTCAAAAGATGCAATCCCTCAATGCTGCCGTGACCCATGCTCATTGCAATCTGCTGAGCGCGTTGAACACTTTGCTGCGCTTTAAGTGTGAATTGTTCGAAGTTCATTTTGTAAAAATTAAATTATTTGTCGCGATGCTTTCAATAGCCTCGCCGAGGAGCAAATTCGGAAATTATTTCCGAATTGG
>JBILTL010000087.1:0-8806 GCA_044371535.1 Flavobacteriales bacterium
CACCCAAATGCGCTTCGTCGCCCGTGTACTTCACGTAGTTGTATATCGCGTACGCAATAGCTCCGTTTCTATGAATCTCCTCGAACGTAATCTCCCACTCGTTGTGACATTCCTCTCCGTTCATGGTCACCATCGGATACAACGCAGCACCATTCTTGAATCCAAGCTTCGCAGCATTCTCAATGGCTTTGTCTAACTGATTGTATCTATATACCAACAACTGCTTCGCCACATGCGAATCGCGCGTGCTCTGATAAAAAGGCATGCAATACGCTTCAGTATCCCAATAGGTACTTCCGCCGTACTTCTCGCCGGTGAAGCCTTTCGGACCAATGTTCAAGCGTGAATCTTGACCCGTGTATGTTTGATTCAAATGGAAAATGTTGAAGCGAATGCCTTGCTGCGCTTCATCGTCTCCTTCAATTACTATGTCTCCCAACTCCCACACTTTCGCCCACGCGGCAACATGTGCGTTGCGCAAGGCATCGTATCCTTCAGTTGCTGCGGCTTGCGCTGTTTGAACCGCTGCAGACGAAAGCTTTTCATTCGCTTCATTCAACGAGCTAACAATGCCCACATACTTTTCAATGGTAACGGTATTGTTCGCTTCCACACTAAATACCGCCGCATTCTCAATACGCGTGTTGGTGTGTGTTGAAGTGGATTCAGCATTCATATTGAAACGAACTTCTTGCGCCCAAGCCACTTGAAATCCAGTCTTCAATGTTTCTGAAACTGCCACTCCACCATTCGCTGAAACAGCTGTTTGAAGAGGCTTCCAGAATAATTCATCGTAATTGCTATCGTGATTACGAACCTCCGTTTCAATGTAGGCACCGAAGCGAATTTCAGCAGCGCCACTCAACGGAGTAATGCTATATCGAATGGCAGCAACATCGTCGTTAGCTAAACTGCAAAAACGTTCTGCGTTCAATTGAACCTTCGTTCCCTTCGGAGAAGTGGCCACGCAAGAACGCTTCAAAATGCCTTCCTTCATGTTCAACTCTCTGCGGAAATTCTCGGTTGTCCACGTATTCAAATCGAACTCTTCTCCGTTAATCGTCACATCAATCCCCACCCAAAAAGCCGAGTTCAATACTTTCGCAAAATATTCCGGATATCCGTTCTTCCACCAACCCACACGCGTCTTGTCTGGATAATAAACCCCCGCCACATAGCTTCCCTGAAGCGTCTTTCCGGAAAACTTTTCTTCATGGTTCGCACGCTGTCCGAACTTCCCATTTCCTAAACTGAAAATACTTTCCGAACTGCGCTGCAATTCAACATGGAAGCCTTCTTCAACAATTGACCACGGGTCGGTAGATAGATATTTTATCATTTTATTTCGTTCAAATTGAAGTCACAAAGAAAAGAAAGTGTACTTAATACACCAACTCTATTTTTTCACAATCAGAATTTAAGCGCCCACTCGGTCGCTTCGCGAATAACTTTTTTAGCATCAAGTCCATTCGTATCGTGCGCACCGCCCAATACATGCAGCGGAATTCCAGCTTCAACAAATGTTAAAACATCTGTTTGCGCTGAGCGTTGACCCAAGCACAAGACTATTGCATTGGGTTGAAGTACGTAATCGATTCCATTCGAATTGAACAACAACTCTCCGCCTAAAATCTTCAATCCGGTTGATCCGTTGAACACCCCCACTCCCAATTGTTGCAGCTCGGTTCTGTGCGACCACACCGTTGTCTTTCCCAATTTATTTCCCAACTTCTTGTTGCTTCGCTGAAGAATAGAAACCTTGCGAAGAGGAGTGCGCTCTTGTTTTTCTTGAAGAGCACCGCGATGTTCCAACTGCACATCTATTCCCCAATGCGCGCTGTATTCTTCTTTGGTTTCAGTCTTCTGCGTAAGTAACGATGCCACATCCATAGCAATTCCTCCGGCACCTAAAACAACCACTTCAATGCCCAATGAAGCATTCTTCTGAATGGCTTCCACATAATTCAACACCGAAAGTGAGCCGTCGTTTTCTTCCCAAGCATACCCGCTAGGAACCACGCCTGTGGCCCAAACCAGCTCTTCGAAATTTCCTTCTTGAAAATTTTTCAGTTCGAAAGAAGTGTTCAAATGAATCTTCACTCCAAAATGTTTCAACTGTTCTGTATAATAACGAATGGTTTCAAAGAACTCTTCCTTTCCAGGTACTTGCGCTGCCAAGCGAAGTTGTCCGCCCAACGATTCTTGCTGCTCAAACACTTCCACTTCATTGCCACGTTGCGCCAAAACCAAGGCGGCTGTGAGCCCGGCAACACCTGCTCCAACAACAGCAATTTTCTTTTTGTATGTTGAAGGAAGAAGCTGCAGGGTCAGTTCTCTTGCCGCAAACGGATTCACCAAACACGAAGCAATTTCTCCAGAAAAGATTTGATCGAGGCATGCCTGATTGCAACCTACGCAAGTATTAATGAGGTTTGATTGATTGTTCTTGGCCTTCAACACAAAATGCGGATCGGCCAAAAGCGGACGTGCCATGCTTACGGCATCGGCCTTTCCAGAAGAAATAATTTCTTCCGCCAATTCAGGTGTGTTAATTCTGTTCGTTGCTGAAACCGGAATGGAAACGTGTTGCTTCAACAATTCTGCAGCCCACACAAATGATCCTCGCGGCACGCGCATGCTAATGGTGGGAATGCGCGCTTCGTGCCAACCAATGCCTGTGTTCAACAAGTGGACGCCTGCGGCTTCCAGCGCCTTCGCGAATTGAATGACTTCCTCTTTCGAACTTCCTTCTTCCACCAAATCAACCACTGAAATGCGATAAATAAGCATGAACTTTTCAGAAACCACTTCGCGAATAGCAGCAATAATTTCCAAAGGAAGACGCATTCTATTTTCGAACGTTCCTCCATATTCGTCTTCGCGTTTGTTTGTGCGCGGCGCAATAAACTGATGAAGGAAATAGCCTTCGCTGCCCATGATTTCAATTCCATCGTACCCCGCCTCTTCCGCTCTGCGCGCACAATTCGCGAAGTCTTGAATGGTAGTTTGAATTTCTTCAATGCTCAAAGCGCGTGGCGTATAAATATTAATCGGTGCTTGAATGGCCGAGGCGCTCACGCATTTATCATGCACCCCATATCTTCCAGCATGCAGAATTTGCATGGCAATCTTCCCTCCTGCTTCGTGCACCGCTTCGGTAATGACTTTGTGTTTCGAAATCTGCTCATCGGCATTGAAGCAAATGGCGCCTGGCCAAAGTCTTCCATCATTGTTTGGAGAAACTCCGCCTGTAATAATCAATCCCACTTCGCCTTTCGCGCGTTCCGCGAAATAAGCGGCCATGGCTTCAAATCCGTTTGGAAGTTCTTCCAATCCGGTGTGCATAGACCCCATGATGAAGCGATTCTTAATTTCATTCTTTCCAATGGAGAGCGGCTGAAGAGCTGATGTAATCATAGGCACGAAAGTAAATGAATTTTTTGCTTTACATTTGAGAGTGTATTTAGCACACGAAGTATCATGAGTAAAAAGAATAGTGAACCAACGCCTAAAAACACTTTAGGAATGGATGTTTCCGTTGACTGTGTTGTTTTCGGATTTGATAACGACACGCTGAAAGTGTTGTTAATTGAGCAAAAGCAACCCGACACTATTCACCTTAAAACTCAAAAAGCGGTTCCTGGAGATTTGGTTCTCGACAACGAAAGTTTAGACGAAGCCGCGAAGCGCATCTTACAAGAGTTGACTTCTTTGAAAGGAATCTATTTGAAGCAGTTCCACGCCTTCGGAGATCCGAATCGTGTTCGCGGATTGAAAGACCAGCAATGGCTTCGCACCTTCCGTGTGAATCCGGAAAGACGTGTATTAACAATAGGATATTATTCGTTGGTGAAGTTGTCCGAGTTCAAACCGAAAGCCGCGTCGTTTGCTGGAAACACCTATTGGGTGGACGTCTACAACATTCCATCTTTGGCCTTCGACCACAACGAGATTGTGCACAAAGCATTACTGATGCTTCGTCATGAATTGATGGCCGACCACATTGGCTTCGAACTTCTTCCAGAAAAATTCACATTGTCGCAGTTGCAGAAATTGTATGAAATTATTCTCGACAAGAAATTAGACAAGCGCAATTTCAGAAAGAATATCCTTCGCACAGAGACGGTAACAGCCTTGGAAGAAAAACAACAAGGTGTGTTGCACAAGCCTGCACAATTATTCACCAAGAAATGAGAAGCGCGCTTTTAGCCTTTGTAATCGCATTTTGCTTTTCGAACATTTACGCACAGCAGCCAACCTTTGGCCCAGCTTTTCTTCAAGAAGAAGTAGCGAGCGTTTCCATAACCATTGATCCAGATTCGTTGTTGGCCATGTACAACAGTTTGGGAAATTCGCACGAGTTTCCAGCAGACATGGTCTACACGTTCTCCACTGGTTTTTCAGCCTATTCTAGCGTGGGCGTTCGTTTCCGTGGAAACACTTCGTTGAACGCTCAAAAAAAGTCTTTCAAAATAAATCTCGACAAATTCGTAGATCAAAATTTTTACGGACTTGCAGAATTGAATTTGATTGGGAATCAGAATGACCCCTCTATTCTTCGCGCAAAATTGTGTTGGGATTTTTTCCGCGAAGCCGGATTGCCTGCCTGTCGCACTTCACATGTTCGGGTGTATGTGAACGGTACATACATGGGCGTGTATTTGAACGTTGAACACATTGACAATCGCTTTGCAGATGTTCGCTTCGACGACGGCACAGGAAATTTATGGAAGTGCTTGTGGGGTTCTGACCTCACCTTCCAAGGATCGAATCCAACCTTGTATACCGACGATGCCTATGATCTGGTTGAAAATGAATTTCAAAACAACTACGCTGAATTGGCTCAATTCATAAACGTGTTGAACAATACACCGCTTTCTTCGCTTCCATGCGAACTCGAAAAAGTTTTCAATGTGCATGACTACTTGAAAATTATGGCAGCCGATATTTTATTGGGAAATTGGGACAACTACATTTTCAATAAAAATAATTTCTACCTCTATCACAACGAGAAAACCGGAAAGCTAGAATACATTCCCTACGATTTAGACAACACTTTGGGAATCGATTGGGTGAATGTCGATTGGACACAACGAAACTTATACACCTGGACCACCTCTTCCAACCGTCCGCTTTTCACAAGACTCTTGCAAATTCCCTCGTATCGCAATGAATTCAGCAATAACGTGAACGATCTTATTGCCACGCAATTCAACGCAACAGCATTTCAAACGAAGGCAACGCAAATTCAAAACATCATCTATACCGCAGCAGCTGAAGATCCGCTTCGTCCGTTGGATTATGGATTTACGGTTGACGATTTCGCGAACAGCATTTCCAGTGCTTGGGGCGGACAAGTGCAATACGGTATTGTTCCCTACGTGGAAACACGCGCTACGCAAGCGCTTCAGCAACTCAACACCTTACAACCGTTTACGCGTATTTTCAATGTCGTTCCGAAATTCAGCAACGACAGTCTATTCGTTTCATTCCAAAGTAATCTCAATAGTGATCAGTTAGCTGTTGTGTGGAAGGAAATCGGAACTACGACTTGGAACAATGCCACGGCAACGAGCTTGGGATATTATGGTCTGGAAGATCAGCTTTATCATTTTGAAGGACAACTTCCAACAGATAGTATAAACATTTTAGTTGGCGTTATTCCTGTTGAATGGCTGAACGACATTGATGCACACGATTGCAATTTTGAATATCTCTATGGGCAAGAATCTTCAACTCCTTTGGTTATTAATGAATTGGCGCCATTGGGCACTAACAATTGTATAGACTTTTTGGGCGCGAATGAAGATTGGATTGAATTGTACAACCCTGGACCTGCAGCTGTTTATCTTGGAAACAAATTCATTTCTGATGACGCCAGCAATTGGAACAAATGGCCCTTGCCGAATGTGACGTTAGATGCTGGAGAGTTTCAATTGTTGTATGCCGATAAAGAACCCGAGCAAGGCGCGAATCATTTAGATTTCAAACTCGATGACCTTTCTGAAACCGTTTACATTTCGGAAGTTCAGAACAATGCACGTGTACGTATAGATTCAATCACCTATTCCAACATTCCAATCAATCATTCTTATGGAAGAGCAACAGATGCTAATCCAAACTGGATAGACTGGACTGTTTCAACTCCGAATGCCAGCAATCTTCCGGTGAATGTAAATGAACTTGTTTCTGGAATTTCGCTTTATCCGAATCCGGTTATTGAAGTACTTCGCAGCTCTGAAAAGATTTCCGGAAGAATCATTTCTTCAAGTGGACAAACAGTTTTATTGTTCAGCAATACGCAAGAAATCGATTGTCGAAACTTGTCTTCAGGCGTTTATACTTTGCTCACTGATAAAAGTCTTTTTCGATTTATTAAATCGAAATAAGGTTATCTAGAATTGCCTTTGTAACTTGCAGGCATGTATTACAGCGACTATCTAAAACTGGGAGAAGTTCTTAACGCGCAAGAACTCGAAAGCGATAAACAAGGTAAACACGCTCACGACGAGATGTTGTTTATTGTTATTCATCAATCTTACGAATTGTGGTTCAAGCAGATTCTGTTTGAAATGAAATCGGTTTATGACATTCTTGCGAAAGAGAACATTAACGACAACAGCCCAGAGTTGCAAATCGCTGTAAACCGCATGCACCGCGTTACCGAGATTCTTCGCATCTTGGTTGATAAGATCAATATCTTGGAAACCATGTCGGCGCAAGACTTCTTAGACTTCCGCGACATGCTTCGTCCGGCAAGCGGATTTCAGAGCATGCAATTCAAAGTTTTAGAGACTTTGTTGGGATTGAAAGTAGAAGAACGTCATGGACAAGAGTATTTCACCAGTCAATTACGCAGCGAAGACGCGAAACAGATTTACACATTAGCGAAAGAAACAACACTTTTGGAATTGGTGAACAACTGGTTGGAGCGCATGCCATTTTTCGAAGAGAAATATTGGGAAAGTGAAGATTTTTGCACGCAATACAGAAATGCCTATTCCTCTTCATTGAGTGAAATGGAAATGCAAAACTTGAAGGCGTTCGATGAATTGTTTATGTCGAACGAACCCGTTGAAAACAGAAAATTAAGCAAAGAAGCCAGAAGAGCGGGGCTCTTCATTATGTTGTATCGCGACTATCCGATACTTCAAAATCCGTATAGAATCATCAACTCATTGTTAGACATTGACGAGTTGTTAGCGACTTGGAGATGGAGACACATGAACATGGTTCACCGCATGATTGGCGGAAGAGCGGGTACGGGAGGAAGCACAGGAAAAGGATATTTGCGTGAAGCGGCTATGAAGCATTACGTATTTCAAGAGTTCGCAGAACTCACCTCTTTCTTGGTTGAACGAAGAAAATTCCCAGCGATCAGCGACGAACTTGCGAAGAAACTCGGATTCGAGAATGGATAGTTACGTTCGTGATTTACTCTCGGACATTGTTCGTTCCATTGATGAAATTCATGAGTTCTCAAATGGGTTAACCATTGAAGATTTCAAATTATACTTATCGAATAAAATGATGCGTCGCGCCATAGAGCGCGACCTCATTATTATTGGTGAAGCCATGCACGACATTGTGAAAGTCGATCACACCCGCGTTATGCGCATCAAAAATTCTCGTCGCGTCATAGAACTCCGCAACGATGTCGTTCACTCCTACGACGACCTTGCCAACGAAAAAATCTGGAATTTTATCTGGAAGGAGCTTCCTTATTTGCGAAAGGAAGTTTCGCATATTCTTGATTTGCACTATTAGTCGCAACTGCGACTTCTTCAAGAGGGCAACAATCGTTGCGAAGGCAAATGGCTTTGCGAGGGCGATTTCATCGCGAAGGTCTGCGACGAGGGTCGACGACGATTCTAACAACGTAGTTCCAATTACGAAGTAGGAATTACGAAGTAGGAATAAAATCTCCGGTTTTCCAATTACGTAGTTCCCTATTTTCTGACAAGAAACAACATCGTCCACTCATCGCGAACGCGAGTCTCTTTCCATTCAAATGCTGAAAATGCTTCAAGTAATGCAGGAACATCGTTCTCGTAGAATCCGCTTAACAATAAGGGTGCGCCTGATTGGGTGCTGTTCTCGTAATGTTTCGCTTGAGCCAAAAGAATGTTGCGATTGATGTTCGCAATGAAGATGTCAGCAGTTTTTCCTTCCAACAAATCTTCCACACCCAAGAGTGCTTCAATCTTCGAACAGTTGTTACGCTCTAAATTTTCAATGGCGTTTTCATACGCCCATTCATCAATATCAATGGCCCAAACTTTATTCGCGCCGAGTTTCTCTGCGGCAATGGCAAGAACAGCGGTGCCGCTTCCCATGTCAATCACTTCTTTGTCTTTGAAGTCGAGTTCGAACATTTTCTGCAAGACCAAATAAGTCGTAGCATGATGACCCGTTCCGAAGCTCATCTTCGGTTCAATGATTAAATCGACAACGCCTTCTTTCGCTTCGTGAAAGGGAGCGCGAACGCGACAAAGATTGTCGACATCGATCGGATCGAATTGCGATTCCCACTCGGCGTTCCAGTTGATGTCTTCCATTTCTTTCTTCGAGAAATGAATGGTTACATCTTCAATGGTTAATTCCAACAATGCGTTTTGCAATTCTTCATTGTCGAGGTGCGAAGGAACATACGCCTCTACCCCTTCTTCTGTTTCTTGAAAGCTATCGAAAGCCAATTCGCTTAATGAAGCAATAACTAAATCGTTTCCCGGGATAAGCGGAGAAACTTGAAACGTGTATACCGTGTATTGCATTAGGCGTTGTAGATAAATTCAAAATCGGCAAC
>JBILTL010000088.1:0-8798 GCA_044371535.1 Flavobacteriales bacterium
TCATCTTGAAAAAATACGCATAATTAATTTCTCTGCTAATTTACATCATTGCGGCGCTTGGTCTTTCTTTGCAAGCGATAATAAAATCATGAGCCACACTGCATTCGAACAATTACTGCTGGAAAATTTTTCTTTTGCGCCTACAGCAGGACAAAAGAAACTCTTTCATGCCTTTGCGCGAATGATGTATTCGCCGAAGGCGCGATTGGCGCTCATGATCAAAGGTTACGCGGGTACGGGTAAGACTACTTGTGTGAAAGCCATGGTAGATACCCTTGCAGAACATCGCGTGAATGCAGTGCTTCTAGCGCCAACCGGACGCGCCGCTAAGGTCTTGGGGAATTATTCCAACCGAAAGGCGAGTACCATTCACAAGGAAATCTATGTGAAACGCATGGATCGAAGCGGGCGCGTTTGGTTCGAATTGAAGGAAAACGAAAACATAGATACTGTTTATTTCGTGGATGAAGCTTCTATGATTGGACAAGACACCGTTGTGTTTTCAGAAGATAGTTTCGATGCGGGAAGTTTATTGGACGATTTGCTTTCGCATGTATACAGCGGCGAGCGTTGCAGGTTGGTCATCATCGGTGACACTGCGCAGCTCCCTCCAGTCGGATGTCCATTAAGCCCTGCGTTAAATATGGAAGGACTTCGCGACAGCTATTCTTTGAACATTGCCGCTATTGAATTGCTTGAAGTCATTCGTCAGAAAGAAGGTTCTGGTATTTTAATCAATGCCACTTCACTGCGCGAGTTAATCGTAAGTCAAGGGAAGGAGTTGCCTCAATTTTCCACCTTGAATTTTCACGACATTCATCGGGTAGACACCGACATGCAGCCGGTTGTAGAGGAGGCGCTGCAGAAATACGGGATTGAAGATTTGGTAATTATAACGCGCTCCAACAAACGCGCGAATTTGTTCAATCAGCAAGTGCGTGCGCGCATTTTATGGAATGAAGAAGAGATCAATTCTGGAGATCGAATGATGGTCTTGAAGAACAACTATTTCTGGCTCGATGAAAAAGAATCGAAGGAAGTAGGCTTCATTGCCAACGGAGATATTTTGAATATCCTTCGTGTAAAATCGTTTGAAGAACGCGGAGCTTTTCGCTTTTGCAAGGCCATTGTGAAAATGGCCGACTACCCCGAAATGCCAGAGATGGAAGTCATACTGCTATGCACCACCATTTGGGAAGAATCTGCTCAGTTGTCGAAGGCAAAGATGCAAGAGCTTTGGCAGATTTGTGCACTCGATTATCCTGAAGCTACCACTGTTGGTCAACTACGAAAACAACTTCAAAAAGATCCTTACTACAATGCTCTTCATGTGAAGTTCGCATATGCAATTACCTGTCACAAAGCTCAGGGTGGACAATGGCCTTGTGTGTTTGTAGATCAAGGTTATCTCACCGACGAAATGGCCGGATTGGAATTGAATCGTTGGTTTTATACGGCTATTACCCGTGCGCAGAAAGAAGTTTTTCTCGTTGGATTTCAAGAAAAATTAATTGTCGAAGAAGAGCGGAATTTATTTTGAAAGTTTGAAGAACATTTCAATTTCTTCTGGCGTTTTCGGTTTCGCAGCAATGCGCATGTTTTTATCTAGAATGAAGAAAGCCGGAGTCTTGGTAACCCGAAAGTCTTTTGCTCCTTTCGATTCCCATCCTTTCATCCCGCATAAATTGGTGAAGGTGAATTCTCTTTCGTTTACCGCTTGTTTCCAGGCATTCGCATCATTATCTACTGAGTATCCTACGAAGGCAATTTTCTTTCCAGCATAATCTTTACTCAGCTTCGCAATTTTCGGAGCCTCTGTTTTGCAATGGCTGCACCAGCTACTCCAGAAAATGAGAAGGGTATATTGATTGGTAGCACAAGTCTTTTTCAAGTCGAAGGCAACATTGTTTATGTCGTTGCCGGTGATGTTCGGAGGAGTTTTGCCAACACTTACGCGCTCAATGCTTTCAGCGTTTCGTTTAATTACGTTAGAGAAATTATCGTCGCCACATGATTCGTCGTTAATGAAATTGTCCATGAGGTAAAGCGTAATGTTTTCCATTCCGCTTTCATAAAATCCGGTGAGCATTTCATTCAACACAAATTCATACACACGTTCGTTGGCGTGTGCTTTTTCGGTGAGAAGTCCAATGCAATCAATGAATCCGCTTTCTGTTCCTTTGCTGAATTGACGCATGAAACTTTGAATTCGATCGTTCAAGACTGTTGTATGAACCACACGCGCATCGCTGAAATCAAGGTTGTCCCAATAGTGAGCTTTGTCTTTTGAAGGCTCTCGTTTCCAATCAATCAATTGCGAAACGAACGACGTTTTTGTAGTTTGATTTTCGCGTTGAATGCATTCCAATTGGTAAGCATTGAAAGATGCTTCTACAGCGGTTAGTTCTTTTTCTGCTGTAGTGTCTTTGTCTTTTTTCCAGCGAATGTTTAATGCTTTTTTCTTCTGTGTGAATTCGTTTTCTTTCTTCACATATTCATTCCAAAGAATGTTTCTATTTCCTTTTGTGCAGGTTAAACCGTTGTCCCAGCGCGCGCCTTGAATGGCGAATGCTGTTTCTGGTTCTGCATTGTCAATGGCTATAATGGCCATGTTGGAAGGGGTGAGACCGAGCGCGTAAAGGCCTTCTCCGTAGTTCCCTTTGAATTTAAAAGTATTGTTTTGAACGGTGGTCGAATCGGCCACATCGAGCGTGCGTCCTGTTGTTTTCCACAAACGAACCGCTGTTCCGTTCGGATAAGTAGCAGTTCCAGAAATAAGGTGAGATTGGGCAATAGCCGCAACGCTGCAAAGAAGAAGTGAAAGGGCGAATAGTGTTTTTCTCATCGTGAAATTTCTAAAACAAAAATAACACCAACTTTAATAGCTTTGTTCGGATATGCGCGAATCTATTCTTTTAAAATACGATGTCGGTTCAGAAGAAGAGCTCGAAGAGTTCCTATATGATGCTGCTTTTGAAGAGGCGAAGCTCTTTCGATCACGCATAGGTGTGCGTCTTTTACGCAGGAAGCACTTGAAGAAAATTGAAGAATGGTCTTCGGATATTATTCAAGATTCGAATATCGAGGCGGTTCAATTGTCTCGAGCGGTTTGGGTGGAAGGAAATTCGTGGTTGGAAAATTTGCGATCGCTGGAAGCAGCCATGAGCTTGGGTTACCGTCAAGTCTTTCAGGCGAGCGGTGTCTATGAGATGCACTTTGCGTTGGAAGGATTGGAGCGAGCCGTATCGGCTTGGGAGGATTATTTGTTGAAGTCAGATTTGGTGTTGTTGGAAGAACCGGTTCACTCAAAAGAAGAGTTGCAAACGGCTGAAGCCATTCAGTTTTTGTTGAAAGGGGAAGAGTCGAGTGCCTTGAATTTATTGCGAAGGGAAAAAACTAGGCTGAGTGCCTTCATTAAATAATCGGTTCTAGAAAACCTTTTCGATTGAAGTTTGTTGGAAGAGTATGAAAATGTCTGACGTTCGAGTTTCTTGGCTTTCCATAGGGTTAATCGCCCTTGGAACCATGACTTCCATTTACTTGATTTCGCAGTTGAAATTCGATTACGATTTCGAAGATTTTTTTCCGAAGAACGATCCCGATACTGAATATTACCTTGAATTCCGTAAGTCTTTCGAAACAGACAACGACTTTTTCTTTGTCGCACTCGAGAACGACGGAAGCATTTTCGATTCAACTTTTTTAGCGAATGTCGATTCATTAACCAAGAGGCTGCAAGTCATTCCGAATGTGGAAGAGTGCGTGGGACCAACATCGCTTATGACCTATGCTGTGGATCCTTTGTTCGGTGGGGTGTTTGAGACACCGATACTTTCTGCGAATTCTCCTCAATCGTTCAAGCAAGACTCTATTGCCATTTGGAATTCACCTTCCTATGTAGGCGTTTTCTTCGGGAGTAACGGTAAGTCGGTAGCCATTAACATGAAGCACACGCAAATGTTAAGCAAGGAAAAGTGCGACGATTTGGCAAAGAACATTCAAGCAGAGGTCGATAAATTTCAATTCAAGAAATCCCATGTCATTGGTCGTGCGCTCGGACAGAAGCTCTATGTAGAGCTCATGATTAAAGAGTTGGCGCTTTTCATTTCAATCAGTTTAGTCCTCACGACAATCTTCCTGTTCATCGCTTTCAGAAGCGGATGGGGAATCATTATTCCAACAACGGTGGTGCTGTTGAGCATTATTTGGACGCTCGGATTCTTGAAGATCATGGGCAAAGATTTAGACCTCATGTTAACGGTCTTACCCACCATTCTCTTTGTCGTCGGAATGAGCGACTCGGTGCACGTGCTAACGAAGTACATGCAAGAACTTCGAAAAGGAAAAGAGAAAGTTGAAGCCATTCGTTATGCGTTCAAGAGCATTCGCTTGGCCACGTTCTTAACGGCATTAACGACGGCCATCGGATTTTTCACGTTGGTATTCTCAAACATTCAACCCATATCAGATTTTGGAATTTATACAGCAGTAGGAGTGCTCTTGGCTTATGGGCTTACGTATACGCTTCTTCCAGCCATTTTGATTTTAGGCAAGCCGAAGCGCATGAACGACTTCGCCATGTCGGATGATTTCTGGACTTCGAAATTGCACAACGGATTTATGTGGGTGCTTCGCAACAGAAAATCGATTTGGATAGGAGGTATAGTTGTACTTGGCTTGAGTGCATGGGGCGTTTCGACCATTGTGGTAGACAACAAGATGTTGGAAGACTTGAAAGACGATCACGTGTTGAAGCAAGAGTTTTCGTTCATGGAAAAGGAATTCGCTGGATGTAGACCATTCGAAATGGGTATTATTCTCCCGAACGACAGCGCCATTCGATCGTTGAAAGTGTTGAAGCAATTGGATACATTGGAATTGTATTTACGGAATGAATACGGAGTAGGTGCCATGCTCGGTTATGCCCAGTTGGTGAAAGAATCGAACAAAACCTTGAACTTCGGATCGGAAGAATATTACACCATTCCAGATTCAACCAAAGAGTTGAATGAGATTGCGAATTTGCTCCAGCAAGGACCCATAGCGCGCGCAACTGGACTCGCATACAACGACAGCACACGCACCTTGCGCATCAGCGGAAAAGTGGGCGACATTGGAAGATTGCATTTCGATTCGTGCAATGCGAAATTGAATGCCTTCATCGACGCGAACTGTCCAGATTTATCGAATCGAAAAATCACGGGGACTGCTCACTTAATCGACGTGAATAACCGCAGCTTAATCGAGAACACCGTTTGGGATTTGCTCATTAGTGTATTGGTGATTGGAATCATTATGGGTATTGTCTACAAGTCGTGGCGCATGATCCCGCTGACCATTCTTCCGAATTTATTTCCATTGTTGATTGTCGCAGGAATCATGGGATTCACGGGCATTCCATTGAAAGTAAGTACCAGTATCATCTTCAACATAGCCTTTGGAATTGCGGTAGATGATACGATACATTTCTTAGCTCGAGTGCGCAGTTTATTGGGCGAAGGCTTAAGCGTGAACTACGCCGTAAAGCGCACCTTCCTTACAACAGGAAAAGCCATGATTGTCACCACACTCATCCTCAGCGGTGGCTTCCTCACTTTAATATTCAGCGACTTCTTGGGTACACATTACATAGGTTTATTGGTGAGTCTCACGCTCTTCATAGCCTTGTTCGCCGAGTTGTTGTTTTCGCCTTTGATTGTGATGTTCTTTTATCGAAAGGGGAAGAGAAGTTAAGAAGAGGTAAGAGAGGGTAAGAAAATACTCATTCTCATTCTCCTACTGTTTCTGTTTCTAAACTACATTTACATCAATTATGATAGAATGAAACATCTAATTGCGGCAATATTATTTTTTATTGGAACAGCTGAATTTGCTGTTGCGCAAAAAGATCCATTGAATCACGAAATGATATTCGTTGAAGGTGGTACTTTTCAAATGGGGAGTAATACTGGCGAAGCTCATGAAAAGCCTGTTCATACAGTAACTTTAAGTTCCTTTAATATTGGGAAATTTGAAGTAACCCAAGCCCAATGGAGAGCGGTAATGGGAAATAACCCGAGTGATTTTAAAGGGTGTGACAATTGTCCGGTAGAGAATGTGAATTGGAATTATGTACAGGAATACATTTCTAAACTGAACATTCAAACGGGGAAAAACTATCGCTTGCCAACGGAAGCGGAATGGGAATACGCAGCTAAGGGAGGAAAGCATAGTAAAGGTTACGCTTACAGTGGTTCAAACGATATAAACGATGTAGCGTGGTATGACGGTAACAGCGATAGAAAAACTCACGAAGTTGGAAAAAAGTTAGCCAACGAAATAGGGGTTTTTGACATGAGCGGAAATGTTTGGGAATGGTGTTCTGACTGGTACAGTGAGACCAAGCCAATGGGTGCTTCATCGGGCCCGTATCGTGTCCTTCGCGGTGGCAGTTGGAACGGCTATGCGAACTTCTGTCGCGCAGCGTGTCGAAATGGGAGCAATCCAGACAGCTGGGACTACAACTGCGGCTTCCGCCTAGTCCTTCCTATCGAAGATGAATCAAAATCTGAGATTCAAACAGAGACTATAAAGTCAGATGAGGAGCCGCTCACTTATGTCGAGCAAGATGCTGAGTATCCCGGAGGTAGTGCAGCATTGTTTAAATTCATTTCAGAAAATTTGGTTTATCCTGAAAATGCCGTTGAAAATGGAATCGAGGGAAAGGTGATTGTGAAATTTGTTGTAGATATAGACGGGACAGCTAAAGATTTCGAAATAGAAAGAACAAGTTCTGGCGGACAATCCTTGGAGCGTGCCGCAATAGATGTTTGCAAACGTTTTGGGAAGTTTAAACCAGCCATACATAATGGAAATCCCATCAAATCATATTATTCGCAAGCAATAGTTTTTCAACTTGCCGATTGATTCGAAGAATTGATCACCGAAGGTGAATTTACCGAATCACCACCGGCTTCACCCCACGATAAGACTCCGGCATCATTCCCACATCTGCGCCAATGTAGGTCGGGTCGCAATAGATGTAATCTTGTCCGTTGTATTGAATAATGGCATCTGTATTTTTTTGTTCTTTCAATCGAACCGCCATAGCTACGTGACCGGGATAATTCAATCCGATTGTTTCAATCCCTACCAATTCCGTGAGCAGCGCATTTAACAAAAATGTTCGGTCCTCGCAGTCTGCAAAAGGATAAGCCAAGACTTCTTCAGGTAAACAAAATTTCTCGTAGCGAAATTGATCCTGGTCTGTTTTGTAGGGGATACTTTGACAAACCAATGCGTACAAATAGCGAACTTGTTCGCGCTCACTTCCGCATGACTCAAGTTTTGCATCCAGTGCTTTGTGCAATCTTTCTTTGAATGAAGCAGGCAAAGGCTGGCCGAAGTAATAGTCCAATTCAGTTTGAGGAATAGTCGCGTCAAAGGTGGTGCGATAAGTCAAATACGGAAGATTCACATGCTCAGTGTTTCGATTGAATTTGAAATCGAATCCGCGATCGGTCCATTTTTCTGGGAACTTAGCACCAGGCGCAATGGCCAAGGTGAATAAATTCTTCGCACTCTCATGTTGTGAAGTGTAGGTATAAAGAGATCTTGGTGATTTCTCTTCCAAAATGAAATAATTGTGTCCGTTAAATTCGAAATACGATTTGCTGTAAAGCATGTCGTTAAAGGGAAGGGTAAGGACAACCTGATTTTCGCCATACATAATCCGCGCATCATATCCCATTTGAACTAGAGTAAACCACAAGAATAAATTCTGATTGTTTTTACTCGAGAAATTATTCTTCGCGACCGACTGAACCATCTGGTAAACTCCCCAATCGGAAAGTCCAAATTCACTTTTTTGATAATTGAAATACGCCAACATCAAATCATATTCTTTCTCGGAACAACTCTTCCAATACGCTGTAATTGAACTCGGATCTGGATTGCCTTTCAAAGTTGGCCACTTACTTGAAATCAAGATCATCTTCCATTCATTTCCAAACAAACTTTCATTTTGAAATTGAAACGCTTTGTTGAAGGCTAATTCCTGCGAAAGGTCCTCTGGAAGATCTTGCTCCGCATCTTGTGTCACATCTTGCTCCGCATCTTGTGTCACATCTTGCTCCGCATCTTGTATCACATCTTGCTCCGCATCTTGTATCACATCTTGCTTGTCATCTTGTATCACATCTTGCTCCGCATCTTGTATTACATCTTGTATTACATCTTCCCCTGCATCCGGCTTATACACCGGCGGTGCCGTTGGCTTCGGCTTTTCACTTGCCGGCTTAGACGGGAACACATCTTCTCTTTTCCAATTGCCCTCTAACATTTTCGCAAAGGCCTTGTCATGAGCAGAGCGCAAGGAGTCCATCTCGCGATTCACTTTCTGCTCAAACTGATTCATCTCTTTTTCGCGTTGCTGTTTGAATTTCTCGAAATCGGTAATTTGTCCCTGAGCGAGAATTGAGAGAGTGCAAAAGAACAGGATGCTAAGGATGTTTTTCATTGCTTTTTATCTATAATCGAAGATACTGAGGAATCTTGTGAATAGCACACAGAAGAATTAATCCAAAAATGATTGTTTTTGTCCCATTCTCATTCTGTTTCATTTCTTCATGCTCTTTCTCCTACTGTTTCTCTTTCATGAAGAATAGAATGAGAATGAGTCGGACAATGGGAATGAGTGTTATAAAAAAATGCCGACATTTCGTCGGCATAGTTTCGCGGAAAAGGGGGGATTCGAACCCCCGGTACAGTTTCCCGTACGACAGTTTAGCAAACTGTTGGTTTCAGCCACTCACCCACCT
>JBILTL010000089.1:0-8792 GCA_044371535.1 Flavobacteriales bacterium
GTGCACTTTGCAATCGCGAAGCTTCTTGTTGTGCAAATTCGATTTCTTTGCTCGCTCTCTCGCCAATTTGGCAATACCCGCAAGTTCCTTTCTTTCTCTTTCCGATTGAAGAATTTTCTTCAGGAGACTTTGTGCAATTTCAGGGTTTCTATGCAAGAAATTGTCGAGCTCTTTCTGAAGGAATTCCAAAACAAACGCCTTAACGCTTTTTCCGTTCGGCTCAATTTCGTTTGAACCTAACTTCGTTTTAGTCTGCGATTCGAAAACCGGCTCAATGACTTTAATTGCCACAGCCGCAACAATTCCCGAACGGACATCGACTGCTTCGTAATCTTTCTTGAAGAAGTCGCGAATGACTTTCACATATGCTTCACGGAATGCCGCCTGGTGTGTACCACCTTGCGTAGTGTATTGTCCGTTTACAAAACTGTAATATTCTTCTCCGTATGAATTGGTGTGAGTGATTGCCACTTCAATGTCATCACTTTTTAAGTGAATAGCCGTGTAAAGTGGATCTTCGGTCATGTTGGCTGCGAGCAAATCGCGCAATCCATTTTCCGATTTGAATTTCTGTCCGTTGAAAATGATGGTTAATCCAGCATTCAGATAACAGTAATTCCAGAGAAGTCGTTCAATGTGTTGTGAACGGTATTGGTAGTTAACGAAAATGCTATCATCGGGAACGAAAGACATAAGTGTTCCGTTCTTCTCGTTCGATTTAGCAATTTTAAAATCTTGTGTAATTTCTCCTTTTCCGAATTCCGCCGCCTTCATTTCTCCTTCACGGAAAGACTCAACACGGAAGAAAGAACTCAATGCGTTTACAGCTTTGGTACCTACCCCGTTCAAACCCACTGACTTTTTAAACGCTCGCGAGTCGTACTTACCTCCGGTATTAATTTTCGAAACGCAATCGATCACTTTTCCCAATGGAATACCTCTTCCATAGTCACGAACGGTAACCGTTCCGTCTTTGATGGTGATTTCGACATTCTTTCCATTCCCCATGACAAATTCGTCAATGGAGTTGTCCATGATTTCCTTCAACAAAACATAGATACCATCATCGGCGGTAGTACCATCTCCGAGTTTACCAATGTACATCCCAGGACGCAGACGAATGTGTTCGTACCACTCGAGGGATTTAATGTTGTCTTCTGTGTATTTAACTTCTTGAGCCATCTCGTCTATTCTAAATCAGACTTCGAAAGTAATACGCAGAATAACTCCTGAAATTCACAATGGTTGGTAGTTTTCAACAGATGAGTGAAAACTCGCGTTAATACTATTGTTCAGACATCTGAATCAACGCAAAAACAGCATAATTGATCATATCGCGAAAACCGCTATCGATTCCTTCAGAAACAAGGGTTTTACCTGCATTGTCTTCAATTTGCTTAATTCGAAGAATCTTCATAAGAATCAAATCTGTGAATGAAGAGACACGCATATCGCGCCAAGCCTCTCCGTAATCGTGATTCTTATTCATCATTAAATCCTTCGTAATCTTAGCCTGTTCCTTGTAAAGTGAGACCGCCTTTTCAGGTTCAAGTTCTAGTGGAGCATCTGAGGGCAATTCTAACTGAATTAGAGCCATTAAGCTGTAGTTAATGATACCCACAAATTCATCTTCAATACCTTCTCCAACTTTGCTTTCTCCCTTCTCTTCTATGGTTCGAATGCGTTGCGCCTTGATGAAAATTTGATCGGTTAAACTGGAAGGACGTAAAATTCTCCAAGCTGTGCCGTAGTCGTGCGTTTTCTTTTGAAAGAGATCGACACATTTTTGAATGGCCTGATCGTATTGTGCAGAAGTGTCTTTTTTTGCGCTCATGATTCGAAATACAAATGCGATGAAATTGTTCATCTTTGCGTTTCAAAGATACATCTTGAAATGAATTCCTCTGCTTCACTCCCATTGGTAATGGGAATTTTGAATGTCACACCCGATTCCTTCTACGCTGGAAGTCGCTCTAATTCTGAAAATGACATTTTATTTCGTGTTGAAAAAATGATTTCCGACGGAATGGACATTTTGGATTTGGGAGGACAATCAACGCGTCCAGGTGCGGTTTATATTTCTTCCGAAGAAGAATTGAATCGTGTTTTGCCTGTGGTTCGTTCCATTCGAAAGGAGTTTCCTTCATTGACAATAAGTATAGATACGTTTTATAGTGAAGTTGCACTTGCTTGTATTCACGAAGGAGCTCAATGGATTAACGATGTTTCAGGTGGAAGAATGGATTCGAAATTGTGGAGTGTCGCTGCGGAAATACAATGCACTTATGTTCTAATGCACTCACGCGGAGATTCGTCCAACATGAAGGAATTGGCAAATTATGAAAATGTGGTTGAAGAAGTATATAACTATTTCCAAACTGAAATTGAAAAGTTAAATCAATTGGGAATTTCGAAAATAGTCTTGGATTTGGGATTCGGTTTCGCGAAAAATAAGGAGCATAATTTCGATTTACTTCAAAATTTGAATCGATTTACAAAATTCGGACACCCTGTATTGGCGGGAGTTTCAAGAAAAAAGATGATTCAACAAACATTGAAAACGACTGCTGAAGAAAGTTTGAATGGAAGTACGGTTCTTCATGCATTCGCTTTGGATAGAGGCGCATCTATTCTGCGTGTGCACGACGTACTTGAAGCTAAACAAGCGGTCGAATTATACCGCGCGCTTACCTTCCGCAGCTAACAAGGTGTTTTGCATTAATGACACAATGGTCATAGGTCCTACTCCACCTGGAACTGGGGTAATAAAACTGCATTTCGGAGCTACTTCATCAAATGCTACATCGCCTAAAAGTCTGAATCCACTTTTCTTAGAGTCATCCACTACACGCGTAATTCCTACGTCAATCACAACTGCACCTTCCTTAACCATGTTTCCATTAAGAAATTCGGGTTGACCAATAGCAGCAATGATGATATCGGCCGATTGACAAATCTCTTCCACGTTTTTTGTTTTGCTGTGACAGAGGGTAACTGTGCAGTTTCCATAGGGGTGATTCCGCTGAAGTAGCACAGAAACAGGAAGTCCAACTATGTGTGACCTTCCCAACACGACCGCATGTTTTCCCGAAGTTTGAATGTTGTTTCTTTCCAACAAAGTAATAATTCCCATAGGAGTTGCTGGAAGAAAAGTCGGGAGATTCAACATCATTTTCCCAACTGATTCCGGATGAAATCCGTCCACATCCTTATTTGGCGCAACCGCCATTAACACCTTCTTTTCATTGATGTGTTTAGGTAATGGGAGTTGAATGATGTACCCATCAATGGTGTCGTTTTCATTCAACGATTGAATAGTCTGAAGGACTTCTTCCTCAGAGCAATTTTCATTTAACTGAACAAGCGTTGAATCAAACCCTACTTCTTCACAAGACTTCACTTTAGCATTGACGTAAGTAACGCTTGCACCGTTTTCTCCTATAAGTACAGCAGCTAAATGTGGACGTTTAAATCCTTGATCTACTCTATCTGATACTGTTTGCTTAATCTCAGATTTAATGGTTTTCGAAAGTGCTAATCCGTCTAGAAGTTGCATAGGTTTTGTTTGAGCAGCAAAGAAACATCAATTTTTCGAAAAAATTTCATTCGAGGTTGTGTACTAAGTACACTTTCCTATATTTGAACAACTAACTACCTAACATATGAAACAAAAAGGACTCTTCTTTTTCGCTTTTCTATTTACTTTTTTTGCTTACAATGCAACTGGACAGATTCTAACTTCTACGCCTGCATTCCCGACACAAACTGATCAAATTACTGTTTATTACGACGCTACAACTGGAAACGGAGACTTATCGGGCTACACTCCTATTTATGCGCATACGGGTGTAATTACCAGCAACAGTATTGGACCAAACGATTGGCAACATACAGTTGGAAATTGGGGAACTGCAGACCCTGCCGTTCTCATGACTCCAATGGGAAACAACATTCATAAGATTGTAATTACCCCTTCCACATTCTATAATTTGAATGTTGGTGAAACGGTTTCCAAAATGATGTTTGTTTTCCGCAACGCACAGGGGACTGTTGTTGGAAGAAATGCAGACGGCAGCGACATCTATTTAAACGTTTACCCTCCAGGATTCAACGCTTCACTTTCTCAACCTGCTGCTGAATCTCAAATAGTGAGCGCCAATCAAGTCGTTCCCGTTACTGCGAATTCTTCTATTGCATCAAACATTACAATATCTGTCAACGGAACTCAGGTTGCATCTGGAAACGGTATTACGACTTTAAATTACAATTTCAGCGAGAGTCTTTCCGGTGAATATATCGTTTCGATGACTGCTGTGAATGGAGCAACTACCATTACCGATGAAAAAGTTATCATTATTCTTCCTTCAATAAATGTTGCTGCTGCTCCAGCGGGAACTATTGACGGAATCAATATTACTTCCACTACAGGCGTGCGTTTGCAACTGTATGCTCCAAATAAAAGTTTCGTTTTTGTCATTGGTGACTTCAATAACTGGCAATTAGATCTGAGCTATTTGATGAATCGCACTCCGGATGGAAATACGTATTGGTTGGATATTCCAAACTTATCTCCGGGAACTGAATATCGTTTCCAATATTACATCAATATCGAAGGAATGCGTGTGGCTGATGTGTATGCTGACAAGATTTTGGACGGTTGGAACGACGGATGGATCCCAGAAACGACTTATCCGAACCTGATTGATTATCCCAATGGATTAACATCTGAGCCTGTTTCAGTATTTAGAACAGATCCTCCTGTTTTCAATTGGACCGACCAAAGTTTCGTTCGTCCAGCAAAAACGAAATTAGTAGTTTATGAATTATTGGTTCGCGATTTTCTTGAAGACAGAACTTATACTTCATTAACTGATTCATTGGATTATTTAGAAAACCTTGGTGTGACTGCAATTCAGTTGATGCCAATTAATGAGTTTGAAGGAAATGACAGTTGGGGCTACAATCCATCTTTCTATTTTGCTCCAGACAAAGCTTATGGTAGTTCTGAAGCTTTGAAGACCTTTGTAAATGAAGCACACAATCGCGGAATTGCAGTTATCATGGATATTGCTTTGAACCATAGTTTTGGACAAAATCCAATGGTACGCATGTATTTCGATGCAAGTGCTGGTCAGTGGGGACAACCAACTGCGAATAACCCTTGGTTCAACCCTACTCCGAAACATGATTTCAATGTTGGGTATGACTTCAACCACGAAAGTCTTCAAACAAAGAATTTCACGAAACGTGTTTTAACCCATTGGATGCAGAATTATCACATCGATGGTTATCGTTTCGACCTTTCAAAAGGATTCACGCAGAACTATACCTTAGGCAACATTGGTGCTTGGGGAGCTTACGATCAAAGTCGTATCAATATTCTTACAGATTATTACAACCATATGCAAACAGTTGAGCCAGGTTCATACGGAATACTTGAGCACTTTGCAGACAATAGCGAAGAGACTGTTTTAAGCAATAACGGTATGATGCTTTGGGGAAATTTGAATCATGAGTATATGGAAGGTTCAATGGGTTATTCCTCGAACTTCTCTTGGGGTAGTTACCAAAATAGAGGTTGGAACAACGCTCATTTGATTACCTATGCTGAAAGTCATGATGAAGAGCGCATGATGTACAAGAATTTACTTTACGGAGCGAGCAGCGGTTCGTACAATATCACCAATCTAAACATTGCATTGAAAAGACAAGAGTTAGCTCATTGCTTATTGCTTCCGATCCCTGGACCTAAGATGATCTGGCAGTTTGGTGAATTGGGTTACGATTACAGTATTAACACTTGTTCTGATGGTGTTACAATAAATACCGATTGCAGAACCTCTGCTAAGCCGGTAAGATGGGATTATTGGGACAATCAGAATAGAAAACACCTGTATAAGGTAACAGCTGCGTTGAACAATTTGAAGAAGACTGAGCCTGTTTTTTCAACGACCAATTTCAATATTGACTTGGGTGGATTCGGGAAACGCATTCATTTAAATGGAACGAACAATGCTGTTGTTGTTGGAAATTTCCAAACAACTTCGATCAATATGGTTCCTGGATTTCAACACACAGGGACTTGGTACGATTACTTTACTGGAAATGCGTTTCAAGTAAATGATTTGAATGCGACATTCTTCTTCGAGCCTGGAGAGTACCATGTATACACAGACTATCAATTGGCTGTTCCAGACTTGAACACCTCTTTGGAAGAAGTTATGTCTTTCGCTAAATCTACATTTATGATTTGGCCGAATCCAGCAACGAATCGCGTAAATCTTGCTTACAGCATGGTTCAAGCGGCTCCGGTGCAAATTGTTTTACGTGATCTAACAGGTCGAGTGGTTTCTTCATTCAACACACAAGGTGTTTCAGGAATTAATCAGTCTGAATGGAATTTATCGGCTGAAAACATTGCAGCTGGTTCGTACATCATTTCAGTTGAAACAGAAGGAAGAAGAGAATCAGCTCCTTTCATTTGGAATCCATAATTGATGATTTACCAACAAGTAGTAAGTGTATGTTGGACACGAAGTGAAAACAATTTATATTAGCGCGACTTAAACCTAAACAAATTCTATTTTTTATATGTCAAAACTCTATAAAACTAGTCTACTCACTGCTGTAATGGCTTTGTTCTCCTTGGTTTCTTGGGGACAATCTGTTAGCGGTGTGGTAACAGATGAAGAGAATCGTCCCATTCCGGGAGCATTCATCATAGTAAAGGGAACTTCCAATGGGACAGCAAGTGATCAAGTTGGTAATTACACCTTGAAAACTGGTTCTGGAACATTCGAATTTGAAGTCAAGGCCATGAATTTTGAAACTATAACGAAATCTATAACCGTTGGTAGTGTAGACGTTAAGCAAAATTTCAAATTAAGTTCAGGTTCTCTTACTTTAGATAACATTGAGATTATCGGATATGGTGTTGAACGTAACCGACCTAGTACTGGGTCTATTGCAAAAATCAGTGGTAAAGACATCAGTGCTATCCGCACGCCTAGCTTTGAAGCGGCGCTTCAAGGTCAAGCTGCCGGTTTGCAAGTGTCTCAAGGTTCTGGTATTGCGGGTGCAGGATCATTGATTCGTATTCGTGGAACAGCTTCTGTTTCTGCAGGTGGCGACCCCTTGTATATCATTGATGGTATTCCAATGACACAAGATTATTTCTTGCGTGGCAACAGTGGAGCTTTAAATAACAACCCTCTTGCTACAATCAATCCGAACGACATTGAAAAAGTTGAAGTTCGTAAAGATGCTGCCGCTGCAGGTGAATATGGTTCTCGTGCTGCAAATGGTGTAATCATTATAACTACGAAACGCGCAAAAGATAAGGGCTGGAAGTTCGATTACGGATTAAACGCGGGTATTGCTACACCTGCATCTCGTCCGAACATGTTGAACACAGACCAATATTTAAGAATTCGTCAAGAAGCTTGGGAAAACGACGGGGGAACCGGATATGTTTGGTTACCAAATATGACTTCTGCAACAGACGATGCCGCAACTCGAAAAGCTGCCTACATGAAGGCTGGTTTAACAGATACAGATTGGGTAAACGAAACCGTTGGACGCGGCACGAAATACGGAACAAACTTCTCTGCGCGTTACGGTGGAAAAAAACACAGTGTGTTTTTCTCTGTAGGTTATGATGACAACCAAAGCTTTCTGAAGGGTAACAGTTACAAACGTATTTCTGCTCGTGTGAATCCTGAATTCCGTTTAGGAGACAAGTTAAGATTGAACTTATCTCTTTCAGGAACTCGTGGTTTGAACAAACGTGTAGACGCTGCGTGGTCAGGTGGATTGGGAGATGCAATGTCTAACGCATTGCCTTATTACCCAGTTTATCATACAGATACAACATTCAATGCTGCTGGAGAAGTGGTTAACAAACCTGGAGATTATTTCTATTGGAGAGACGAGTTCGGAAACGTGAAAAATCCGGTTGCTTATAGAGAGCAATTGCGTTGGACCACAGTTGAAGACCGTGTAATTAATACAGGTCGTTTAATTTATATGCCGAAGAAAAACTTGTTCATCGTTGCTACGGGCGGTATGGACTGGATGCACATTGGTGAAAACAGATTAACTCCATCTTCTTTTGACTTATCTAATGGACAAGGTAGTTACAGCAACGACCAACGTTTGGTTCGTAACTACAGTTACAACATCACTGCTGAATATAGCAAAGAAATCAAGCCGGAATTGAATGCATCTATCCTTATCGGACACGAGCTTCAGCATTCTAAAACAAACTTCATTAACGACTACATTCCAAATTTGGATGGAACAGTTGCTGAGTTCTCTGATGTTGAAAGCAATCCTGATACACGTGTTCGCACTGTCGGAAATCCAAGCCAATTCAGTTTCTTAGGTTTCTTCGCGAAATACAACATGAATTATAAGTCGAAGTATTTCTTCGAAGCAAGTGTTCGTCGCGATGGAAGTTCACGTTTCGGAGTGAATAACAAATTCGGTAATTTCCCTTCAGCATCTTTGGGTTGGATTATTTCTGAAGAATCATTCTTGAAAGACAACAAGACCATTAACTACATGAAGTTACGTGCAAGTTATGGTTTGACGGGTAACTCTGACATTCCAGCAAATGCACAATATGCTTTGTATAGCGCTGCTAACAACGGGATATTCTACAATCAAAACCCTATCCTCTTCCCTACTCAAGCAGGAAACTCAAATTTGAAATGGGAAACGACAAACAACTTCTCAGTTGCTTTAGAGACTGGATTTTGGCAAGATCGTTTAACGGTAACTTTAGAAGGTTA
>JBILTL010000129.1:0-5628 GCA_044371535.1 Flavobacteriales bacterium
TATTGCGGTCATCATGAAATTCCTGTTCAGCAATGCCCGTCGTGTGGCGCCAATGCCTTCAAAATGTTGGGCGCAGGAACAGAACGCATTGAAGAAGAGTTAGGCGAATGTCTTCCGCACATTCGCATTTCGCGCATGGATTTGGATGTTGCCCGAGGCAAACACGCGCATCATAAAATCATCTCTGAATTTGAAAGCGGAAAGACAGACGTGCTTATTGGAACGCAGATGGTAACAAAGGGTCTTGACTTCAGCAATGTTCATTTGGTTGGAATCTTGAATGCCGATCGCATGCTGAAGCATCCTGATTTTCGTTCGATTGAACGCGCTTTTCAGATGATGGTTCAGGTTTCGGGAAGAAGCGGAAGACGCGAAGAACGCGGCCGTGTGCTTATTCAAACGTATGATCCCGAGCATTGGGTTTTCCCGCTGATTGAAAACAATAACTACGAGCAGTTTTACACGCTTGAAGTGGCAGAGCGCAAGCAGTTCAGGTATCCGCCGTTTACGCGCATGATTAAACTTACGATTAAGCACAAAGAGCAAGGCGTTGCGTTAAGCGCAGCAGCAGAGCTCGGCACGTGGTTTTTCAAATCGTTATTTGGAAATTACACAGGCCCTGAAACGCCCGCCATTGGCCGTGTGAACAACTATTACATTCAACAATTCTGGATTCGAATTCCACAAGAATTACCACCCCCTCAGGTGAAGCGCTATCTCTTAGATTGTTCGCACACGCTCACTTCCCAACAGAAATATAAAATGGTTCGCGTGTCTATTGACGTAGACCCTATGTAAACAGTCGAGATTCATTACCTTTGTTGGAAAGAATTAAAGATGTCCAAACAAGAGATTAATTGCTCGTTTTGCGGAAGAAAAAAGAGTGAGGTGAGTGTGCTAATAGCAGGTGTTTCCGGACACATTTGCGACGACTGCGCGAGACAAGCTAGCGAGATTGTAAAAGAAGAAGCGGTTGTTCCCCAGGAAGAATTTAACACGTCTGAATTATTGAAGCCGATTGAGATCAGAGATTTCTTAAACGAATACATCATTGGTCAAGACGAAGCGAAGAAGGTTTTGAGTGTTGCTGTTTACAACCACTACAAGCGTCTAGCGCAGCACGCTGCTGGAAAGCAAGACGACGAAGTAGAAATTGAAAAATCGAACATCGTATTGGTTGGAGAAACCGGAACAGGAAAAACACTTTTGGCAAAAACCATTGCGAAAATGTTGAACGTTCCGTTCTGCATTGCCGATGCTACTGTGCTTACACAGGCCGGCTACGTGGGAGAAGACGTGGAGAGTATTCTTTCTCGACTTTTACAAAGTGCAGATTTCGATGTTCAAAAAGCAGAACGCGGAATTGTATTCATTGATGAAATAGATAAGATTGCTCGCAAGAGCGATAACCCAAGTATTACGCGTGACGTAAGTGGCGAAGGTGTTCAACAAGCGTTGTTGAAATTGTTGGAAGGTGCTACGGTAAGTGTTCCACCGCAAGGCGGAAGAAAGCATCCGGAGCAGAAGATGATTCAGATCGACACCAAAAATATCTTGTTCGTTTGTGGTGGTGCTTTCGATGGAATTGAAAAGCACATTGAACGTCGCATGAATACGGCAAGCATCGGATACCGCAATGCCAAGACCGTTGAAGAACAAGGCGGATGGTTGCAATACATAGCTCCAGCCGATTTGAAACAGTTCGGATTAATTCCGGAATTGATTGGTCGTTTCCCGGTGTTGACCTTTTTGAATCCATTGGACGAATCGGCGTTGAGAAGAATTTTAACCGAGCCGAAAAACGCTTTGGTGAAGCAGTACGTGAAGTTGTTTGAAATGGATGGCGTGAAGTTGTCTTTCGAAAAGCAAGTGTTGGATTACATTGTGGAAAAGGCCATGACGTACAAATTGGGAGCGCGCGGATTGCGTTCGATTTGCGAAGCCATATTGCTAGACCTCATGTTTGAAATTCCGAATCAAACGGAACTAAAAGAATTCAAAGTAACGTTGGCTTACGCACGAGATAAATTTGAAAGCTCGAAGCTGAGTCAACTGAATCAGGCATAAAATGACAGAAGAAAAATCGACTGTGGTGGAAACACCACTCATGAAACAATACAATGAAATTAAGGCGCAATATCCAGATGCGCTTTTGTTGTTTCGTGTCGGCGATTTTTATGAAACCTTCGGTTCAGACGCAATTGCGGCTGCACGAATTTTAGGAATTACATTAACGAAGCGAAAAAACGGTGCAGCCGCATTCATTGAATTGGCGGGCTTTCCGCATCATTCGCTAGATACATATTTGCCAAAATTGGTTCGCGCTGGAAACCGCGTGGCTATTTGCGATCAGCTCGAAGATCCGAAGCTTACCAAGAAAATTGTGAAGCGCGGAGTAACGGAGTTGGTTACACCAGCGGTGAGTTATAACGAGAAAACGTTCGATAGTTCGAACAACCAATTTTTGGCTGCTGTTGTCATGCGCGACCAGCAAGCGGGTGTGAGTTTTTTAGACATTTCTACCGGCGAATTTTATTTGGCCGAAGGAAGCACCGCACACATTAACAAACTGCTCCAAAGCTTTCGGCCAAACGAAGTGCTTTTTCAAAAGCACGAAGACCACCAGTTTCGCGAGGCCTTCGGAGATACCAAATGGTTTACGTTTCGCGTAGACGAATGGGTGTTCTCATTGGACTACGCCAAAGAAGTTTTACAAAAGCAATTCGGAACACAATCGCTCAAAGGCTTCGGTGTTGAAGAATTAAAACTCGGAGTTATTGCGGCTGGCGCCGTATTGCACTATCTGAAAGATACACAGCACGACAAGACCCAGCATATTCAGAAAATAGCGCGCATTGAAGAAGACACGTTCGTGTGGTTAGACCGCTTCACCATTCGAAATTTAGAACTGGTGCATTCGAACTACGACGAAACAGCAACGTTGTTCTACACGCTCAATCATACGAGCACACCCATGGGCGCGCGACTCTTGCGCAGATGGGTGCTTATGCCGCTCAAAGACATAACGCAAATTGAAAAGCGTCAGTTTGTAGTTGGAAGTTTTGTCAAAAACGCCGAGCTGCTAGCAGAGACCCGTTTGCATTTGAACACCATTGGAGACATGGAACGTTTGGCTTCAAAGATTGCAACGGGACGCGTGAATCCGCGCGAATTGCTTCAGTTAGCGAAGGGCATGCAAACGGCAGAGCACATCAAAGATTTAGGGGCAAATTCGAAGAGCAAAGAAATACAAGCGTTGTTCAATGTGTTGAAACCATTGACCGATTGGTGCAATACCATTTTCGAGAAAATAAATCCAGAAGCACCTTTAGCACTGAACCGCGGTTCCGTTATTGCCGAAGGAGTGAATGCGGAATTGGATGAGCTGCGCAACCTGCAGAAATCGGGGAAAGATTATCTACAAATGGTGCAAGAACGTGAAAGCGAACGCACCGGAATTCCTTCCTTGAAAATTGCTTTCAACAATGTCTTCGGATATTATTTGGAAGTGCGAAACACGCACAAGGACAAGGTTCCACCTGAATGGATACGCAAGCAAACGGTTACACAAGCCGAGCGTTACATTACCCCCGAACTGAAAGAATACGAAGCGAAGATTACCGGCGCGGAAGATAAAATTTCGATTTTAGAAAACCAGATTTATCAAGCGCTGATTGAAGAAACGCTTCCGCATTTAGTGAACATGCAATTGAATGCACGAGTACTCGCAGAGATTGACACCTTAGCGTCTTTCGCAACTGTTGCAGTGGCGAACAAATACTGCGCACCTGAATTCACGGAAGAGAACTGCATTGAGATTGAACAAGGAAGACACGCCATTATTGAATTGCGACTTCCGCCGAACGATCCGTACATAGCGAACGACATAAAACTAGATCGCGAAGCACAGCAGATCATGATGATCACCGGCCCGAACATGTCCGGTAAATCCGCCGTGCTTCGTCAAACAGCACTCATTGTGCTCATGGCGCAAATGGGTTCTTTTGTGCCTGCGAAGCGCGTAAGAATGGGCATTGTAGACAAGGTCTTCACGCGTGTAGGTGCGAACGACAACATGAGCGCTGGGGAATCGACTTTCATGGTTGAAATGAACGAGACCGCGAGCATCTTGAATAACTTAAGTGATCGCAGTTTGATTCTTCTCGACGAAATCGGAAGAGGAACTTCAACCTACGACGGTGTATCCATTGCTTGGGCCATTGCAGAATACCTGCACGAGCATCCGCAGTTCCGCGCAAAGACCCTTTTCGCTACGCACTATCACGAATTGAATGATATGACGAATTTATTTCCACGTATCAAAAACTTCAACGTGTCGGTTTCTGAAGCGAAAGGAAAAATAGTTTTTAGAAGGAAGTTGCAAGAAGGTGGAAGCAATCACAGCTTTGGAATTCACGTGGCGCAGTTGGCAGGAATGCCGAAGACGGTCGTGAATCGCGCGAACGATATGCTTCATCAACTAGAGACTAAAAGAGGTGAAGCCCCTGTGGGGAAAGGAAAAGCGAAGGTGGTTCAAGGAGAGGAAAAAATGCAATTGAGCTTTTTCCAACTCGATGACCCGATGTTGGTTCAGATAAAAAAAGAAGTAGAAAAAATTGATATCAATACGCTTACTCCGGTTGAAGCTTTGTTCAAGTTGAACGAGATCAAGAAGATAGTGGGAAGCTAATTTGTATATTTGAGAATATAAAAAAGAAAACATGGGATGTTCGAGTTGTGGAAGTAAAGATGGTGGCGTTCCAAACGGTTGCAAAAGCAATGGTAATTGCGGAACGTGTAGCTCCGGTAAAATGGAGGTTTTCGATTGGTTGGCAGGAATTCCTTTAGCAGACGGCATGAAGCCGTTTGACGTTGTTGAAGCGCGTTTTAAAAACGGCCGCAAGGCATTCTTCAGAAAAGGAAATTTAGAGTTGTTTCAAGGAGATGTAATAGCTGTTGAGGCTTCTACAGGATATGATGTCGGTATTGTTTCATTGGCAGGCGAATTGGTTCGCGTTCAAATGAACCGCAGAGACATCAAGGACAATTACGAATTGAAACGCGTACTTCGCAAAGCTGAACAATCGGATTTCGATACATGGCAGGCTGCGCGCCAATTGGAAACGAGTACAATGATTCGCTCACGTGAGATATCGCGCGAGTTGGGTCTTCAAATGAAAATTAGCGACGTGGAATATCAAGGCGATAAAACGCGCGCGATATTCTACTACACGGCCGATGACCGTGTAGATTTCCGTGAACTCATTCGCAAGTATGCTGAAGAGTTCAAGGTGCGCATTGAAATGCGCCAGATTGGTCTTCGTTTAGAGGCAGGACGTTTAGGAGGAATTGGTTCATGCGGAAGAGAACTTTGCTGTTCTACGTGGTTAACCGATTTCAGATCGGTGTCTACCGGAGCAGCGCGCTATCAGCAGCTTTCATTGAACCCAGGAAAACTTGCAGGTCAATGCGGAAAGCTGAAGTGTTGTTTGAATTACGAATTAGATCAATACGTTGAAGCCGTTCGTATGCTTCCTCCAACACACGTGAAATTGAAACTTCCGAAAGGAATTGCTACGCACTTCAAAACAGATATCTTCAAACAAGTAATTTATTACACCATTGAAG
>JBILTL010000173.1:0-3152 GCA_044371535.1 Flavobacteriales bacterium
GTCAGCACGCCGACGGGCCGTTTGCGCTTTCTGCAGATGTGGTGAAAGACATCATTGAAAAGAATAAACGCGGTGAAGTTATAGGTGAAGTTCAAACGTTTATTGAAGAGAAAGAAGTTGTTGAAAGTGTTGAATTTGCTGAGGTTGTAGGTCAAGACAGCTTGACGCGTTTCGACAATAAGAAGCGAAAGCCCAACAACAACAATCGCAATCGCAACAAGCCGAACAATTCAAATAAGCCTGCTGCACCTGGCAATGCAGCGCCTCAGAACGCTGGAGCACCAAAACCAAAAGAGGGCAATAGACCTCAGGGAAATGGCAACAGGCCGAATCGTTTCAAGGGCAAACCAAACAACCCAAACCCGAATCAAGGCAAAAAAGAATGAAGCGAATAGTTTTCTTTTTAGGTGTGGCGCTCCTGCTTACTTCATGTGCCGATGACTTCGTTTACGAAAGCAACATGCCCATTGAGGGCGGAGTATGGGACAGTAAGCAAGTAGCGAATTTTGAATTCGATATTCAAGATACTGTGAGTTTACACGACTTTTTTCTTGACATTAGAAACGGCGAGCAATACGAATACAGCAATCTGTTTGTATTCATTGAAATGGAATTTCCGAACGGAAAATTGGCAGTCGATACATTGGAATGCCCAATGGCAGATCCTCAAGGAAACTGGTTCGGAAAATCAGGGTTAGGAGATCTTTACGACAACCGAATCATTTATAAATCTCGCAAACAGTTCCCGCTTTCAGGACATTACAAAGTGTCCATTCATCAAGCTATGCGCGTGAATCCGGTTGAAGGAATTTATGATGTCGGATTTCGTCTAGCTAAGTCGAAATAATGGATTAAGATTGCTTCGCAAAAGGTCTTTATGAAATAATCTTTCGAAGAATCTTTGCAAAGCAATCTTGAACAGTCATCTTGCTAAAGCATCTTTGCAAAGCAATCTTGCTTCAGCATCTAATAATCTTCGATTATTTAGTGGCTTTGCGGCTCCAAATATTGTATTTCGCAATACACCAGAACGCACGAACGCCATCTTTCCAACCAATCTTTTTTCCCTCTTCGTACGTTCTTCCGTAGTAAGAAATACCAACTTCGTAAATACGAATGTTTGGAATACGCGCAAGTTTCGCGGTGATCTCAGGTTCGAAGCCGAAGCGCTTTTCACACAACAAAAGATTTTGAGCAATGTCTGCACGGATCAGTTTGTAGCACGTCTCCATATCTGTTAAGTTCAGATTGGTAAACGCGTTGCTTGCAAACGTGAGTAATTTGTTACCGATGCTGTGCCAGAAGAATAGAATGCGGTGAGGATTTCCACCCATGAAACGAGATCCATAAACAACATCTGCGCTGTCTTTGAAAACCGGCTTAAGCAATTTGTTGTACTCGTCTGGATCGTATTCTAAATCGGCATCTTGAACCAACACGTAATCGCCGGTTGCAATCTCAATAGCCTTGTGTAAAGCGGCTCCTTTCCCCTGGTTGAAGGGTTGAGAGTAGAAATTGAAATTACGCTCAGGGTGAGCAGCAATGTATGATTCAATGGCCTCAACGGTGTTGTCAGTAGACGCGTCGTTTACAATGACAATTTCCATTTCAATGTCGTTCACCAATTTCACTTCACCAATACGGTCAAGAATCAAGTGAATGGTTCTTCCTTCGTTGTATGCAGGAATAAGTATAGAAAGCTTTTTAAACTGATGCATGAATTATTGTTTAATGACTTTAGGAACACGGAAGTAATACATGTCTTTTGAAGGTGCGTTTTTAAGCGCTTCTGCTTGTGAAATGGGCGCTTCTACAACGTCTTCACGAAAGACATTCGTTTCGTCGGTCATAAACACGAGGGGCTCTACATTCGCGGTATCTAGCTCTTTGAGCTTGTCTACAAATGCAATCATTTCGTTCAACCCGTCTACCATTTCTGTTTCTTCGTTTTCAGAAAAAGACAGCTTGCTTAATTCAGCTAGGCGACGAACGGTGGCAACATCAACTTTCATGTGTTTTATTCAATTCGCGTTGAATGGTTTCAAACGCTTGCGAACGCAAAGGTAATAAATCGGCCGCAGTTAACCCTTCGGTAGCAATGGGCGCATGCACGGTAACTTTTATTTTATGTGGAAGGGAATACTGAAAAAATTTAGCGGGGTCTAATAGTACTTTGTAGTTCGAATGCCAAGTGACAGGAACAATGGGCTTTTGCTGTTCAATGGCAACCTTGAAAGCACCGTTTTTAAACGGCAATAATTTCGGCGCGTCGTCTGGAATGGTGCCTTCCGGATAGATGGCCACACTCATGTCGTTTCGCAAACTTTTCGCTACTCGGTCCATGGCTACAAGCGCCGCTTTCGTTTGACCGCGACGAATAGGAATATCTTGCTTGCGGAAGAACAAAGAGAAGAGCGGCCAACTGAGTAACTCACCTTTTCCAACAAACAAAAAATTACGTCCAATGGCTTCATACATAAACACCGTATCGAGGTAACTGCTGTGGTTTGAAGCAATAATGAATGAGCCTTCTGGAAGAGGAGCTTCAAAGGTGACTTCTATCGGACAGAAAATGAACTTGCGAATAAGTTTTCCCCAGAAACGTTTTAGCGCGAAAGCTTTCAAGTGACGCTCTCTTTTTTTGTACACCCAAACAAACGGTATGTAGAGAAAAACAAGGGTAATCCAAAACACCAAACCAATCCAAAGTTTGTAGATGAAATATATTGGCGCAAAGATGTAGTGCAAGTTTGGTTTGGTTTAGAAGCGTAAGATACGAAACGAAAGGCTATACTGAATAACCTAAATTTTTTCGAACGCGATCCAATGTGTTGCTCGCGGTAACGCGCGCTTTCTCTCCGCCTTGTTTCAAAATATTTTCAAGTGAAGAATAGTCTGAAATGTATTCGAAATATTTTTTTCTTTCTGTTTCGAAACGAGAAAGAATGGCTTCAAGCAATTCTTTTTTCGCATGTCCCCATCCGAAATTTCCGGCTAGAAGTTTTTCACGAAGTACCGCCGCTTCGCTAGCTCCAGCAATAAGTTCATACAATGCGCTAATGCTGTTTGCATTGGGATCTTTCGGATCTTCAAGCTTCGTGGCGTCGGTATCAATGTTCTTGTTAATGACGTCTTTCAATTCTTTTTCCGGA
>JBILTL010000090.1:0-8711 GCA_044371535.1 Flavobacteriales bacterium
GAACAACATTCCATTGCGAGCATTGCGCGTTGGCATAACACAATCGAACATGTCAACACCCAAAGCGATACATTCTAAAATGTTCGCCGGTGTTCCAACACCCATTAAGTATCTCGGTTTGTCTGCTGGTAAGATGGAACACACGAGGTCTGTCATTTCGTACATCATCTCGTGCGGTTCTCCAACACTCAAGCCGCCAATGGCATTTCCGAAAGCGCCCTTATTCGCAATGTATTCTGCACTTTCTTTACGTAGGTCTGGAAATATGCTTCCTTGCACAATTGGAAAAAGCGCTTGCTCATGTCCATAGAGTGGAGTGGTTTCGTCGAGACGTTTGAAACAACGGTCTAACCATTGATTGGTAATGTGCAGCGATTCGCGCGCATAAGTTTTATCGCAGGGGTATGGCGGACACTCATCAAATGCCATGATGATATCGGCACCAATGCTGCGTTGAATATCCATCACATTTTCCGGAGTGAACGTGTGCTTCGATCCGTCGATGTGTGATTTGAAGACAACCCCTTCAGGATTAATCTTTCTGTTTTTCGATAAACTGTAAACCTGATAACCCCCGCTATCTGTTAGAATAGGGCGGTCCCAATTCATGAACTTGTGAAGCCCGCCCGCTTGCTCCAAAATTTGTGTTCCTGGTCGCAGGTATAAGTGATAGGTGTTCCCTAAAATAATTTGTGCCTTAACATCTTCTTTCAGGTCTTGCTGTGTTACGGCCTTGACAGAGCCTATTGTCCCAACAGGCATGAAAATCGGAGTCTGAATTTTCCCGTGAGGAGTTTCCAAAACTCCTGCTCTTGCTTTCGATAATGCGTCTTTCGCCTCTATGGAATACTTCATTTCTTCTTCACTTCAACTTTTGGTTTGTTCTCGAAAATTTTCGTTTCAATTAGGGATAAATGCTGGAGCCAATTTGCAATACCCTCTAGATCTTTTGAAGTAATAGCCGCAAATTTGTTTTCCGAATTACGCTCTGTCCATTTAACTTTATTCTGTTTAATGGTGTTCTCAAGTCTTAACTCAGTGTTTGTTTTACCAGTTGTATAGGATAAGTAATTGGTTTTTTCGGAAAGTCCCGTGCGATCGAGTGTGCTCCATTTAGACTGCGCATCTTCTCCGAACATTCGTGCCGCAAGAATATCTTGATTGTATTCTTTTCCAGGGTAATTAAGGCGGTTGATGACAACACCATTGAACAATTCGCCTGCATTAGCGCTCGCATTTAAAGCTAAATACCCGCCAAGTCCTTCACCAACGATAAATGTGTTTTCAGCTAAAATCGAATACTCTTTTTTTATGTAAGAAGTAACGAGGTTAATGTCTTCTGGGAAAGAAGCCACGAGATCAGAGTATGTAAGTCCAATTTTCGGACGGAAGGAATAGCGTGTATTCCAAACGAAAACGGCGTAACCGCTTTGACAGAGATGCTGAACTGTCGGGTTGAACTGATTCCCGTATGGAAGGAAAATGTTATTCGGAATGTAAATCACCAAAGGGTAACTGGTTTTGTCGTCTTTGGTTGGAATGAACATTCTTCCAGTTTGAGGAGACGTTTCTCCTGTTTGAATTTGTGCTACCTCACTTGCGATAAAAGTTAAATTCTTCGCTTCATATTTATCTGAAGAAACTGGTTTCGCAGAATTGCCTGTCCAAACGAAATATCGAGGCTTTATTGTTTCTCCTTGCAAAGAGAATAATGCGGTGTTACTTTTTTCAACGTAATCAATAAGTTGAATAGAAGATCCTTTGAAGCTTTCGCGAGCGAATGTTAAAACTTTTTGAATCGTAGGGTTTTTCGATTCTTGGTATTCAGCGGCATTGAGGTTGTTTGTGCTTAAAACAATGTCATTGCTAACGGTGAAAATATCGGTGCAACTTTCTCCGGTTTTATTGTTCAAAGGTTTGATGCCCGATTTTGAAATCGCACAGGCATAAGTGGTCAAACTTTGAAAATTCGTAATGCCATAAAGCACATCACCTGCAGCGTTACAACCTTTCGTTTCAAAATAGTAATTAGAAGAAAATTCAAACAGACTTTTTCCCATTTTGTCATTTTCAACAGCATAAACTTTTGAAAGCATGTTGCTATGAACGGCAACTCCGACAATTCCCTTCGACTTAGAAAAGTACCAACCGAATACTTCTCCTGAAACTGTTCCAGTGTTAGCCGCTTTCTTCGATGCGATATCAAATTTTTCTATGGTTGAAGCACTTGCGTTTTGATTACTGAAGAAGGCTGATGTTCCGGTAGATCCAATGTATTTGTTGGAAGGAATGTTCGCAACAACTTTGCTTGAAGAAATTTCAATAATATCAAAAGACGGATTCTCATTTTGAATTTGTAAAGCAATGAATTGGTCATTGATGAAAAACACCTTCAGGGCATTAGATACGTTGCTTGCCTTTATTTCAAGCGTTTTTCCAGATTGAACTTCCACTACATTCAATGAGGTCTGCTCTCCAGTCTGCTGAAGTTTTACAATCTTATCTCCAGCTTCGTTCAAGTCAATCGACAGAATTTGAGGCTCATTGAATAGAAATGACGAAGGGTATACAGCATGAGGTATTACCACTGTTTTTTTTGTTGAAGAAGAAGGAGGGTTCACTTGTAATCTTTGGGCTGACAACATCATTGGAGCCACAACTCCAATTGAATAAAGGAAAATGGAAATTATCTTTTTCATTTTTCAAATTTAGTGAAGGATGAGCAGAATGGAGTTATTCACATTTAAAAGGGGGCTTTTTTGAAATTTGATATAAAATTTCACTTGCGAACTGAAAAAGAGGGGGTATATTTGCCCGAAATTGATAAAATTTGAAAAACACCCCCTCCAAAACAGGGGTTAACATTTAAAAATATGAGTTTAAGAAAAAACGCACAGCAAGAAATCAACAGTCGCATGCCAATGCCCTTGGCTGCAAATGGTCAAAGAATCAGCGAGTACTTCGGTGATAATGTGTTTAATCCACACAAAATGCGTGAGTATCTTCCTGAAGATTTATATGATAATTTGATGTCTTGCATCAATCAAGGAACTCGTATCGATAGAAATGTTGCAGATCATATTGCAGCGGGAATGAAGGAGTGGGCTATCAGTAAAGGAGCAACTCACTTCACACACTGGTTTCAGCCATTGACGGGAGCGACAGCAGAAAAGCACGACAGTTTCTTCAAGCCACTTGGAGACGGAAGAGCTATTGAAAAGTTTGAAGGAACGATGTTGGTTCAACAAGAGCCAGATGCATCCTCATTCCCGAACGGTGGAATTCGTAATACGTTCGAAGCACGTGGTTACACGCTTTGGGATCCATCTTCTCCAGCATTTATTGTAGGAAATACATTATGTATACCTACTATTTTCATTTCATATACAGGACACGCTCTTGACTACAAGATGCCTTTAATCAAAGCGCTTCAAGTAGTAGATGCTGCAGCAACAGCAGTTTGCCAGTATTTCGATAAGGATGTAAATAAGGTAAACACAACATTGGGTTGGGAGCAAGAATTTTTCTTGGTTGACTCTGCTCTTCACAAAGCTCGTCCTGACTTAGCTATGACCGGTCGCGCCTTGTTTGGCCACAAGCCAGCAAAAGGCCAGCAATTGGAGGACCACTATTTCGGAAGTATTCCTGAAAGAGTTTTGGCTTACATGAAAGACTTCGAATACGAAGCGCACCTATTAGGTATTCCAGTAACCACACGTCACAACGAAGTTGCTCCAAATCAGTATGAGGTTGCTCCAATGTTTGAAGAGGCCAACTTGGCGAACGACCACAATCAATTATTAATGGACTTATTGAAGAAGATTGCGCAGAAGCACAATTTCAATGTGCTTCTTCATGAAAAACCCTACGAAGGTGTGAATGGAAGCGGAAAGCACAACAACTGGGCGCTTTCAACAAATACAGGAGTGAATCTTCTTCGTCCTGGAAAAAATCCAAAATCGAATCTTCAGTTCTTAACCTTTATGGTGAATACGGTTGCAGCAATTCACGAGAACGCAGATGTTCTTCGTGCTTCTATTGCTACAGTAGGAAACGATCATCGCCTCGGGGCGAACGAAGCTCCGCCAGCAATCATGAGTTGCTTCTTAGGAGAGCAGTTGAATGCTATGCTTGACAATCTTGAGAAGAACATCAAGGCCGGAAAGATGACTCCTGAAGACAAGACTGAATTGAAATTGAATATCGGGAAGTTACCTCAAGTCCTACTTGATAATACCGACAGAAATAGAACTTCTCCATTCGCATTTACCGGAAACAAATTTGAATTCCGTGCTGTTGGTTCAAGCGCGAACTGCGCGAATGCAATGATTACCTTGAATACAATTGTAGCGAACCGTTTGATTCAATTCAAGAAAGATGTTGATGCGCGAATTGCAAAGGGAGATGATAAGGACGAAGCAATTCTGAAGGAGCTTCAACGCTTAATCAAACAAAGCAAGGCTATTCGCTTCGAGGGAAATGGATATGGAGACGAGTGGGTGAAGGAAGCGGCGAAGAGAGGTTTGTCTAACTTGAAGGACACACCAGCAGCGCTTAAAGTATGGAAGGACAAGAAGGTTATAGCTATGTTCGAGAAATTGAATGTCTTGACCAATGAAGAAATCCATTCTCGTTACGAAATCGAGGTGGAGAACTACGCTCGTCGTCGTGAGATTGAGGCTGAAATCGTTGTTGACATGGCAGTGAACCAAATTATTCCAGCTGCTTTGAGATACCAAAGTGAGTTGATTAACAATGTTCAGGGTTTGAAGGCAGTAGTAGGAGCAAAAGAGTTTAAGGAATTAACTAAGACTCAATTAGGCTTGATTACTGAAATCTCACAACATGTGAACGGTTTGAAAGCTTGCACAGAAGGAATTGTTGTGGAGCAAGGAAAGGTTAATCATAGTAATACCGAGAAAATGGCAGACATCTACTGTCACAAGATTAAACCTCTTATGGACGCTGCGCGTGATGCGGCAGATGCACTGGAGCAAATAATCGATGACAACGCTTGGCCAATTCCGAAAATGCGTGAGCTATTATTCACTTGCTAATAGGGGGTGAGATAATTGCGATTTTATGAGGAAAATTGACAATTTTGATTATTTTCGCAATTACTAACTTTTAACTGGACTAAAACATTACGTATGAGATTTTTCAAATCTATCTTGGTTTTGTTTGTTTGTTTGACATTGGGAACAGTGGCGAACGCTCAAAATAAAAAGATTCAACAGGCAGATGTCGAGTTTGCCGGACAAGGCTACAACAGCGCTGCAAAGTTATACATAGCTGAAGTAACTAAAATCAAGAACATCGATGAAAAAGCGCGTGTTCTATACAACATTGCTGAATGTTATAGAAACACAAAGCGTTATGGAATGAGTCTAGATTATTATGACAAAGCCATCAATGCGAAATACGACAAGAAGACTGCCGATGTTTATTTGAACTACGGTATTGCTTTGCAAGAGATGGATCGCTTGGAAGATGCAATCGTTCAATATAATAAGTACAAGGAAAGAGGAGGAAACGCTGCATTAGCAGATATGCGCATTCAAACATGCACCAATGCTGCTACTGCAAAAAAGACTTCGACCAAGTCTCGTTATGTTGCAGAGCCGGTTGAGTTTCTGAACACTTCTGAAGAGGACTTCGGTTTGGCATATGCTTCTAAAAAGTGGGATGAGTTTGTATTTACTTCAGCACGTAAGGAGTCTGTAGGAAGCGGTTTGAGTCCAATTAATGGCGATGAATTTAAAGATGTTTTTGTTGCGAAATTGGACAAGAAGTTCAAATTCCAAGGAGCACCAATGCCTGCAAGCATCACTGTAAATACAGAGGCGCATGAAGCAGCTGGATCTTTTGACAAAGATTACAAGACCATGTTTTTCACACGTTGTGGTTTCGATAAAAAGGGAAGAATGGGTTGTGATATTTACACAGCTAACAGACAAGGTGAGAATTTCGCGACACCTGAAATTATCGATATCATCAATAGAGAAGCAGATGATTCGTCTCGTGTTGGACAGCCTTGTTTATCATTAGATGAGCAGACATTGATTTTTGCATCAAATATGCCAGGCGGAAAAGGAGGAAGAGATTTGTGGTACATGACTTACGATAAGAAGGCTAAGAAATGGTCAAATCTGACTAACCTAGCGTCGATCAATACGGCAGGAGATGAGTACTATCCTTATTTAACTGAAGACGGAACGCTTTACTTCGCTTCTAACGGTTACCCTGGATTAGGTGGATTGGATATTTTCAAAGCAAAGAAAACAGGTGAAATGACATATGCTGATGTAACAGCATTGCCAGCACCAATCAACTCATCTTCTGATGACTTTGCGTTTATCATTGACAAAAAGCCTGTATTGGATAACGTTCTAATGGAAGGTGTATTTGCTTGCTACATTTCTTCAAACCGTCCAGGTGGAAAAGGAAAAGATGATATCTGGCACATCTATGAGCGTCCATTGGAATTCACCATGACAGGTACTGCTTATGATAAAAAGACTGGAAGTACATTGTCTGGTTGTAAAGTAACGATTGTAGGAACCGATGGTTCAACTTACAATGTTGTAACTGACGCAAACGGAAGTTTCTTCCTAGACAAAACAAAAGTTAAAGTTGAAACAAAATACACCGTGGATATCCAAAAGGAGAACTACATTGGAACTTCTGATAAATTTTCTACAAAGGGAGCAAAAGAGTCTACCAACTACCAACAAGATTACTTCTTAATTCCTGTTGAAATTGGAAAGGAATACCCAATGCCTACCGTATTGTATCCGTTTAACAAAACAGAATTGTTAATCAATGACGAAGTAAACAGCGCTGACTCGTTGAGCTACTTGTTGAATATTTTAACTGAAAACCCAACATTTGTTGTTCAGTTAGAATCTCATACAGATGCTCGTGGTGATGTTCCTAGCAATGACAAGCTTTCACAAGGTCGTGCAGAGACTTGCGTGAAATACCTTACCTCTAAAGGAATTGCAGCAGATAGATTGGTAGCAAAAGGAAAAGGAGAAAGTGAGCCACGTACGATTAAAGATGGCGATCGTCTATCTGGAGAAACTTTCGCAGAGTTCCCAATCGGTACGAACTTAGACGAAGCGTTTATTAATGCATTAACGGATAACGATGCACGCGAACGTGCTCACCAATTGAATCGTCGCACAACATTTAGAATTTTAAGAACGGACTACGTCCCAAATAAATAGAACTAAACTAAAAGAAGGGCTGACACTCGCTGTCAGCCCTTTTTATTTATATATGAGTCAAGCCGAAAACAGATACAACAGCAGAGGAGTGAGTGCTTCGAAGGAAGACGTGCATGCTGCCATTAAAAACATCGATAAAGGTCTTTTCCCAAAGGCCTTTTGTAAGATAGTTCCAGATTATTTAACGGGAAGCGAAGAGCATTGCATTGTCATGCATGCAGATGGCGCAGGAACGAAGTCTTCTTTAGCCTACATCTACTGGAAAGAAACAGGAGATCTTTCCGTTTGGAAGGGAATTGCGCAAGACGCTATTGTCATGAACATTGACGACCTGCTTTGTGTGGGGGCTATCGACAATATTTTGTTGAGCAGCACCATCGGAAGAAATAAAAACCTTGTTCCAGGAGAAGTTATTTCGGCTATTATTTCAGGAACGGAGGAGCTTTGTCAAGAGTTGGAAAAACACGGAGTGAAGATTCATACAACGGGCGGAGAAACAGCCGATGTGGGCGATTTAGTTCGAACCATTATTGTTGACTCAACTGTAGTTTGTCGCATGCGCAGAGACGAGGTCATTGACAATGCGAACATTGCTCCAGGACAAGTTATTGTTGGTTTGGCATCTTATGGACAAACGTCTTACGAGTCTGAATACAACGGAGGAATGGGAAGTAATGGACTTACTTCGGCACGCCACGACGTGTTTTACAACGATTTAATTGCGAAGTATCCAGAGTCTTTCGATAGCGCTATTCCAAAAGATTTGGTTTATTCAGGATCTTATACTTTGACGGATTATGTGCACGACTCGGAATTGAATGCAGGAAAATTGGTGCTTTCACCAACAAGAACCTATGCGCCAATTGTAAAACGAATTCTTGCAAATCGTCGTAGCAAAATTAAAGGAATGGTGCACTGCAGTGGAGGTGGACAAACGAAAGTTCTTCATTTCACCAACAATGTGCACATTGTGAAAGACAACTTGTTCGCGATTCCGCCACTGTTTAAAATGATTCAAGAAGAATCGAAAACACCTTGGCAGGAAATGTACAAAGTCTTCAACATGGGACACCGCATGGAGTTTTATACTGATGAAGAAACTGCTTTGGAAATTATCAATTACGCTGATCAAGTGGGATGTGCAGCACAAATCATTGGTCGCGTGGAAGCAGGTGAAGGAAACACATTAGAAATTCGTTCCGAGCACGGAACCTTTCAATATTAATTAAGAAGGTATGGAGTTAATCGATCGTTTGTCGGCTATTTCCGATAGATATACCGAGGTGGGAAAGAGCATTACAGATCCAACTGTAATTGCCGACATGAAAAAGTATCCGACACTTATGCGCGAATATCGCGAGTTGGAAAAAATCAACGACGTTTACCTGGAATACAAAAAAGCGCTCGACGATTTGAAGGGAGCCAAAGAAATTCTATACAGCAACGAAAGTGCCGACCTGAAGGAAATGGCGCAAGAAGAAT
>JBILTL010000092.1:0-8635 GCA_044371535.1 Flavobacteriales bacterium
GAAGAATCTAATTTTTAGAAGAAAAAGAAATGGCAAGATACATTGGCCCAAAAACAAAGATTGCACGAAGATTTCGTGAAGCAATCTACGGACCTGATAAAGGACTAGAGAAGCGTAACTTTCCACCCGGACAACACGGGCCGAACAAACGTCGCGCTAAACAAAGTGAATACTCTATTCAGTTAACTGAGAAGCAAAAAGCGAAATATACCTATGGTATCCTTGAGCGTCAGTTCTCAAACTTGTACAAAAAAGCGTCAGCTCGTCCAGGTGTTACAGGGGAAATCCTTTTGGCATTGTGCGAATCACGTCTTGATAACACTGTATTCCGTCTAGGAATTGCTACAAAGCGCAGCGGTGCAAGACAGTTAGTTTCTCACAACCACATCACTGTGAATGGTAACGTTGTGAATATCCCTTCATACCAATTACGCCCAGGAGATCGTATCTCAGTTCGTGAAAAATCAAAGTCTTTAGAGGCAATTACAATGGCATTAGCAACTCGCAAGAATTTTGACTGGTTGGCTTGGAATGACTCTAACAAAGAGGGAGTATTCATGAAGTACCCAGAGCGTGTTCAAATACCAGAAAACATTCGCGAGCAGTTAATCGTCGAATTGTACTCTAAATAATCCTTAATTTAAAATCAACTCAATGGCTATATTAGATTTCGTAAAACCGGACAAAGTCGTAATGCTAGAAAGCAATGACTTTACAGGTAATTTCGAATTTCGTCCTCTAGAACCAGGTTTCGGAATAACGATTGGAAACGCATTACGTCGTATCCTTCTTTCTTCCCTAGAAGGTTTCGCTATAACTTCAATCAAAATTGAAGGAGTAGATCACGAGTTTTCTTCTATCAAAGGAGTAGTGGAAGATGTTACTGAAATCATCCTTAACTTGAAGCAAGTTCGCTTCAAGCGCCAAATTGAAGGTACAGATTACGAGAAAGTTTCAATCAGTATCAATGGCCAAGAGCAATTCAAGGCAGGAGATATCAGCAATTTCACCTCTGCTTTCCAAGTGTTGAACCCAGATTTAGTTATCTGCAACATGGAGCCAAAAGTTAAATTGCGTATCGACTTAGCAATTGGTATGGGACGTGGTTACAGACCAGCTGAAGAAAACAAAACTTCAAGCGCCCCAGTTGGAACTATCTTCATTGATTCGATCTTTACCCCAATTCGCAATGTGAAGTTTTCTGTAGAGAATTTCCGTGTTGAGCAAAAGACCGACTATGAAAAATTGATTCTTGAAATTCAAGGTGATGGTTCAATCACACCAAAGAATGCTCTTCAAGAAGCAGCGAAAATATTGATTCACCACTTTATGTTGTTCAGTGACGAGCGTATTACGCTTGAAACCGAAATCAAACGTGAAGTTGAAGAATTCGATGAAAGCTCATTGCACATGCGTCAGTTGTTGAAAACCAAATTGGTTGATATGGACTTAAGTGTACGTGCTTTGAATTGCTTGAAGGCTGCTGATATCGAAACTTTAGGTGACTTAGTTTCGTTCAACAAGAACGATTTGTTGAAGTTCCGTAACTTCGGAAAGAAATCACTTACCGAGTTAGAAGAGTTAGTAGAAAGTAAAGGTTTGCACTTCGGAATGAATGTAGCAAAATATAAATTGGATAGAGATTAACCCCTGCTGATATTCAGTAGTAGAAAGTACAATTATGAGACACGGAAAAACGAATAACCATTTAGGTAGAAAGGCAGAGCATCGTCGTGCAATGCTAGCTAATATGGCTAACTCACTTATCGAGCACAAGCGCATTAACACAACTCTTGCTAAAGCGAAAGCATTGCGCAAGTATGTTGAACCACTTCTCACTAAGTCGAAGGCAGACAGCACTCACAACAGAAGAACTGTTTTCAGTTATTTGAAAAACAAAGAAGCTGTTACAGAGTTGTTCCGCACAGTAGCTCCGCAGATCGCAACCCGTCCTGGAGGATATACACGTATCGTTCGCACTGGTTTCCGTCAAGGAGACAACGCTGAAATGTGTATGATGGAACTTGTTGATTTCAACACCATCTACGGCAAGGAAGCTGAAAAAGCGACTGCAAAGAAACGTACTCGTCGTGGTGCTGCTAAGAAAACGGATGATGCTGCTGTTGAAGCAGGGACAGATGTAATTGAAGCAACTGAGGTTGATGCGGAAGCAAAGCCAAAAAAGACCAGAAAGAAAAAGGATGATTCTGCTTCAGCAGAATAAACCGAAAATAATTTTTTAAAAGAGGGGGCAAGAAATTGCTCCCTCTTTTTATTTTGTTGAAAAGTTCAATTTATTTTTCAATTCAAAAAGTATAACTTTGTCCTTTAATGAGACAAGAATCTATACCTGCGGTACTGCTCCTACAAGACGGTACCGTTTTTTATGGTCAGAGCTGCGGTGCTAAGGGCACGACAACCGGCGAGATTGCTTTCAATACAGCAATGACAGGCTATCAGGAAGTTTTTACAGACCCTTCTTATTACGGGCAATGTTTGGTCATGGCTACCTCTCACATTGGGAATTACGGAGTGCATGCAAATGAAGTAGAATCCGCTAAATGTCAGGTCGCTGGAGTTATTATCAAGAAGTTCTCTGACGTGGCGAGTCGTGCAGGAGGAGAAGGCACACTCCAAACCTATTTGGTTAGAGACAATGTTGTGGGGATATGTGATTTAGATACCCGAGCATTGGTTCGTCATATTCGAAAGAATGGAGCCATGAATTGCATTATTTCTACTGAAATAAATGACATTGATTCACTCAAAGAAAAACTTAACCAGGCGCCAAACATGGATGGCCTTGAATTGGCTTCACGAGTGGCTTGTAGCGAAGCTTTTGAATTCGGTGACCCTTCTGCTGATATAAAGATCGCCGTGCTTGATTTCGGCGTAAAATTGAATATCCTCCGCTGCCTTGAAGAGCGAGGGGCTTTTTTGAAAGTTTTTCCATTGAATGTGACGTTAGAAGAAATAACAGCCTGGGGACCCGATGGTGTAATGTTCTCGAATGGCCCGGGTGATCCGTCAGCTATGCCTTATACGATTGACCTAACATCGAAGATTATTGAGACAGGTATTCCTTGCTTTGGAATTTGCTTGGGGCACCAATTAATTGGATTAAGTCAGGGACTTAAAACTGTAAAAATGTTTAATGGACATCGCGGAGTTAATCACCCGATCAAAAATCTAATTACAGGCAAAGGCGAAATTACAAGTCAAAACCACGGATTCGTTATTTCTAAAGAAAGCATTGCGAACAATACAGATGTTGAGATTACTCATGTGCACTTGAATGACGATACCGTTGCTGGTATTCGTTTGAAATCAAAACCTGTGTTTTCAGTACAGTACCACCCAGAAGCTAGCGCAGGACCACATGACTCGAGATACCTTTTCGATGACTTTATTTCAACCGTTAAATCGGTAAGCGTTAAGGCTTAATGAATACTCTTTCTAGCATTTGGAGTAAACCGGAAGGTAAAGTTTTCGGATTATCCGCATTGGTTTATATTCTGCTCGTAGTTTTTGCAAACGGAGTAAACGGGGGGGCAGATACATTCGTGCATTATCAGATGTCCCGTTATTCTTGGATTCATCATGACCTATTGCTTAATCAATGGGGAAAACCCGTTTTTACTGTTCTCTTCTCTCCAATCGCCCAATTTGGGTTGAAGGCTGTTATCTGGACAAATCTAGCGTTGATATTTTTTGAAGCGTTCCTAGTTTTTAAAATAGCAGAACAACTTCAACTTAAAAGAAGTTGGTTAGCCCCGCTTTTATTTTTAACATGTCCAGTCGTTTTCGATAATGCGGTTTCTGCTTTGACGGAAATAATATGCGCTTTATTTGTAATTCTATTTATTCATTGGGGATTGAAAGGAAAGTTTATGTTAGCGGCGCTGGTCCTAAGTTTCATGCCATTTGCAAGAAGTGAGGGTTTTGTTGTTATTGGAGTAGCAGCCATGTTCTTCTTTTTTACTCGACGTTGGAAGTATATTCCCCTCTTGTTTTTTGGATCAGTTGTTATGAATACCATTGGATATTGGTACACGGGATTTCCTTTGTGGATATTCGATTCGAATCCATACGTACATACCGACATTACTTCATACGGAAGTGGAAGTTTCTTTCATTTCTTCATTTGGTCAATTCCTGTTTTCGGGATTGGATTTTTGTTTTTGTTGAAATCAACTTGGGGCAGCGCGTTGGTTATTAAGAACAGAGTAGTTACCGATTGGAAAAGTCGAAGTGTTTCTGAAGAATCGAAGTTGTTTCTTCTGAAGCACCAAATTCTATTTTGGATCTTACTAGGTTCTTTTTGGGGCTACTTCATGGCGCATACAATGTTGTGGTGGTTGGGAATGTGGGCAAGCTTGGGACTCTTACGTGTAATGTTTGTTGTTGCAGCGCCAATGGTATTGCTAGCCCTAATTGAAATGAATAAGCTTATTGATTACAAAATGAATTTGGGAAGGTTCAAAACTGTGAATGTAATTGTGGTTCTTCTCTGCTTAATTGGTTTCTCCTCCAATACACTAATACTTGGTGCTTTTGGTGCTCCAGTCGAATACGGGATTGAAGAATCTGTGCTTGACGAGATGCATAATTGGATGTTGAAGGAAGATGTGAAAACGAATGGAAGAGTTTTCGCGGGACATGCCTATGTAACAATCATTCTTGATATTGACCCCAATGACTACAGTAAGAATCATCGTTTAAGAGATTTTGAGTATGCACAGAGCGGAGATTTAATTGTCTGGGATGGTCATTATGGTCCAAATGAAGAACAAACCCCTATTGAGCTGATAAACGCAGATACAACATTAGTTATGTTGAAGGAATTTAGGCCGAAGAAGGAATATCGACCTTTGAATGACATGCCTTTTTACGTGAGGCTGTATCGAAAGAAATAGTTTTAAAAAAAAAACAGCACCAATCGGTGCTGTTTTCATTTCAATCAAAAGTGATTTAGAACAAGTTCATTGAATCTAAAACACCCATAACTTCTTTAACTGAAGTCGCAGAGTTGTTTAATAATTCTTTTTCAGCGTCGTTCAATTGTAATTCGATAATCTGTTCGATACCGTTTTTGCCCAATTTCACCGGAACACCTAAGTAAATATCTTTCATTCCGTATTCGCCGTTCAATAATGCGCATACCGGGAAGATTCTTTTTTGGTCACGCACAATGGCTTCAACCATTTGAGCCGCAGCAGCGCCAGGAGCATACCAAGCCGATGTTCCAAGAAGGTTTACGATTTCGCCACCACCAGTTTTGGTGCGTTCAACGATTGCGTTTAATTTTTCTTCAGAGATTAATTCTGTAACCGGAATGCCACCAACTGTAGTATAGCGAGGAAGTGGAACCATAGTGTCGCCATGTCCACCCATTAACACCGCTTGAATGTCTTTTGGAGAACAATTCAATTCAGATGCAATGAATGCACGGTAACGCGCAGTGTCCAAAATGCCCGCCATTCCAAATACTTTCTTGCTATCAACTTTAGCAGCAAGGAATGCGCAGTAAGTCATTACGTCAAGTGGATTCGAAACAATAACGATGATTGCGTCTGGAGAATACTTAATAATATTTTCAGTAACACTCTTAACAATCCCGGCATTGGTCGCGATCAAATCGTCGCGGCTCATACCCGGTTTTCTTGGTAGACCACTTGTAATTACAACTACGTCTGAGTTAGCAGTAGCCGCATAATCATTGGTGCTTCCAACAGTTCTGCTGTCGTAAAGGTTAATAGGGGCAGTTTGCCAAATATCAAGCGCCTTGCCTTCAGCAAAGCCTGGTTTAATGTCCAACAAAACTATTTCGTTGGCAATTTCACGGTGCGCTAATACATCGGCACATGTAGCGCCAACATTACCAGCTCCAACTACGGTTACTTTCATGGGTTAAATTTTAGACTGCAAAATTAGTGAATCCTAAGGGCTGTTGAAAATGATTTTTATTTTAAATTGGAAGGAGTTTTTTTTTGGCCTAATTTTCCCTACGGATTATTAAACGAGAGGAAATATGAAAGCAAACATTCCTGTGTTGTTAGTTGTAGCTGTTTTGTGCTTAGGTGCGCAAGTGGGGTTCGCTCAAATTCCAGGAAAGGTATTCCCAGATGGAACCTTTGGTGTGGATTATAACGCATTCGATTCAAAAAACAAGCGTGATGGAGTTTGGATAAGGGTGTATAAGTCTAATCCAGAAGTCATGTATTACAAAGGAAAATTCGCTCACGGAATTCCAGTAGGTATTTTTGAATTTTACAGTGAAAAGGGACTTCTCAAGTCAACAATAGACCACGTTCAGGATACAACAATAAATGATGTCACAAACTACTATGCAGATGGTGTGACAGTCATAAGTAAAGGTAGGTATGTAGGAAAAAAGCTTACCAAGAAATGGGAAAGATTAAAGCAAGGACGTTGGGAATTCTATGATGAAAAAGGTCGTTTGATTCGATTTGAAAACTACAAGGACAATATTCTTCAAGGTGAATCGAAAGTCTATTTTCAAAATGGACAAGTTTCCCATGAATTGATGTACACCAACGGTAAACTCAACGGTCCTTTTCAAGAATTTAATAATGACGGAAAGTTATCGAAGAAGGGAGCTTATGTCGATGGTAATTTTCAAGGTTTAGTAACATTCTATGACGCTTTAGGAAATAAAAGCAAAGAGGGGAAATATGTGAAGGGGAAAAAGGAAGGGGACTGGTCTTTCTACGCTCCTAGTGGTGTGATTGAGGCGGTTGTTGTTTTTAAAAACGATGTTGAAGGGGAAAAGAAATATGCTAACGGAACGTTTGACTTTTATTACGCCAATGAAATCCCAAAGGCAGAATACAGCTACAGAAACTTTTTGTTGGAAGGGAAATTCGTTGAGTATTATGAAACAGGACATTTTGAGCAGATTCCTGCAAGTCAAGAGGATAAGGCTCAAGGGATAGTTTATAGAGAGCAATTAGTAGGTACCCAAGTGAAGAGAAGGGGTAGTTATGTAAAAGGACAATTGAACGGTGAAATAACTTATTTTGATATGGGTGGGGCCGTTGAGAAAGTTGAGGTGTATGAAATGGGTAAATTGAAAGAAACAAAATAAAAGTATGTGCAAGAGATGGAGTTTTTTGTTGTTGATTTTAGCCATTGGAACAGCGAGTTATGCTCAATCTTCCTACAATACCTATTTCATTCAGTTTAGGGACAAAAGCAATTCTGTTTACTCTCTTTCGTCTCCGCTTCTTTATCTCTCAGCCAAAGCTGTTGATAGAAGAATTAGAACAGGAGTCGGGTTTGATTCACTTGACATTCCAGTGAACACAAATTACATACAGCAAGTTCTTCAACTAGGAAATTCTAATTTGTTATTGAAGAGTAAATGGTTTAATTCGATTACTGTTGAGCTACTTGATACAGCGCTAGCGGATAGTTGGAAACAGCAAGTGGAATCGCTTTCGTGTGTTTTTCAAGTCAAGTCTCTGCCTAGTGTGCCACTCGAGAAAATATCAATTCACAAAGGCACGCAAGCTGAAGATGGTAAGGTGTCAGATGATTTTTATGGCCCTAGTTTTAGACAAACAGAGATGTTAAATGGTCATCTTTTGCACCAGTTGGGGTTGAATGGACAAGGAATGGACATTGCCGTTTTTGACGGCGGATTTCTCTTTGCAGATTTGCTTCCAGCGATGTCTCATTTATTTGAAGAAGGACGAATCATTGAAACGCACGATTTCCTTCACTACAATTCGCCTGCAGTATTCGACGCCTCTACACATGGCACAATGGTCTTGAGTCACATGGCTGGAATCATGCAGGATTCTCTTTATGGAACTGCGGTTGATGCGAATTATTATTTGTTTCAAACGGAAGATGTATTTCGCGAAGTGCGTTTGGAAGAAGATACTTGGATTCAAGCAGCGGAATGGGCGGACAGTATTGGAATCGATGTGATTAATTCAAGCTTAGGATATTCTCTTTTCGATGAAGACTTCATGAACTATTCCACCTCGGATATGAATGGAAGTACAACAAGGATCTCTCAAGCTGCTGAAATTTGTGCGCTTAAAGGAACTCTTGTCGTAAATAGTGCAGGAAACAGCGGCGACGATCCTTGGCGGGTAATTACCGCTCCTTCAGATGCTGAGCATGTGCTTTGCATAGGTGCGGTTGATTTGAATGGAAATCACGCTTCGTTTTCAGGATACCATCCTCCAGGATTAAACGATGTGAAACCTAACATTGTGGCTATGGGAAGACAAACAGTATACGCAGCAATGGATAGCACCATATCAAGAGGAAACGGAACTTCTTTCAGTTCTCCAATCATTGCTGGAATGGCTGCCTCACTATGGCAAGCATTCCCAACAGCTACGAACATGGATATTTTCAATGCAATTGAAAAAAGTGCAAGTTTGTATCAAGCTCCAAATGATTCTATGGGATATGGAATTCCTGATTTTTGGAAAGCTTTTGTGAGTCTTTCCAATCAAATTTACAGTCAGCCGAACGAACGTTCGGTTTTAGTCTTCCCGCAACCCTCAGATGGGCAATTCGAAATTCGAGTTGAAGGGAATTTCCCAGATACTAGCAATTTCCATTACCTATACGACAGCAGCGGAAGGTCGGTGAA
>JBILTL010000001.1:0-81796 GCA_044371535.1 Flavobacteriales bacterium
CGCAATCGCTCTTGCAGTAGCGAAACACGTCGCTTTGTAACACATGTGATTCTCTTCGTTAATCTCGTGCTCGCAGCTGTGATTGCGACACATGTTATCGTCGTATAATTTGTCTAACTGACGTTCGGGCAATCCGTGAAAACTGAACAGCACACGATCGTATTCCTTCAAATCGAATTGCTTCGCATTGTCTACGTATCCTTGAATGTACAAAGGCTCGTCGTAAAACTGAGAAATCAAAACTACTTCTGGAATGCTCCACCATTTTGAAACAATCTGCATTACTTTTTCATGAACACTTCCGGTTGTTGCAGATGCGTATTGCGGGAACATCGGTAACACAACAATCTTCTCTGCCCCCCACTCTTCAATTTCACGAAGAGCATTGTCTATACTCGGAACCTGATAACGCATGGCCAAGAAAACTTTCGTTTCGTTCTCGTTGTAACGCGCTTGCAATTGCTCCTTGTTTCTATTTCCATAATGAATCAACGGCGAACCGTTTTCGGTCCAAAGTTTCTTGTAAATCGCAGCGCTTTTTCTGTGACGGAAAGGAACAATGATTCCATTCACCAAGATGGCTCTTCCAATAGCAGCAACATCAATAACGCGAGGGTCATTCAAGAACTCTGTTAAATATCTGTAAACAGCACCTGGCGTTGGTGCATCGGGTGAACCTAAGTTCACCAAAAGAATAGCGGTCTTTTTCATTTTCATTTCGTCTGCAAAGGAAAACAACATTCTTTAACCTCCAATGTTCAATGTTGTATCTTTGCATGCAAAATTGCACACATGTTAAGATCTATGACCGGCTACGGTAAAGCCGAACTTCAGAAAGAAACCAAAAAGTTCTCCGCTGAAGTGCGCTCGCTCAACAGCAAAGGACTAGACTTAAGCGTTCGCGTTCCAAGTGTATATCGCGACAAAGAGCTGGAATTACGTTCAACATACGGAGAGCTGGTGGTTCGCGGAAAGTCAGAGGTTTCAATTTATATTGAAAACAACAGCGGCGAAAAACGCATGCACCTCGACACCGACTTAATGAATTCGTACTACAACGAACTTTCAATTTGGAAGGAAGGAAAAGACCTCGGTTCAGCCGATATCTTGGCCACGCTTATGCGCATGCCTGAAGTCATGAAGTTCGATCAGGCAGAACCTACTGAAGACGAATGGAACAGCATTGCTGCACTTGTAAAACAAGCGTTCGATCTTTTCGAAAATTACAGACAAGCCGAAGGCGCAAAGCTTCAAAAAGAATTTGAAATGCGCATTGCGAATATTCTTCGTTTGCGTGAAGACCTTATTGCGCCTATGGAAGAGCGTAAGGAAAAAACCAGAGAGCGCATTAAAGCGCAATTGGACGAGTTAGTGGGAAAGGAAAAAATAGACGAGAACAGATTCGAGCAGGAGTTGATTTATTATTTGGAAAAACTCGATGTGTCGGAAGAATTGCAACGTTTGCTTTCGAATTGCGAAATGTTCAACGAAGAATTAAACGGTGGTGCGCAAGGCAGAAAACTTGGATTCATTTCGCAAGAAATTGGAAGAGAGATCAACACCATTGGCTCGAAAGCCAACGACGCCACTATGCAACGCATGGTTGTAGAGATGAAAGACGAACTGGAAAAAATCAAAGAGCAAATCAACAATGTTCTCTAGTCAAGTCAACGGAAAAGCCATTATTTTCTCTGCTCCTAGCGGCGCGGGCAAAACAACACTTGTAAGATATTTGCTCTCGGAGCCCGCGCTCATGTTAGCGTTCAGCGTTAGTGCCACTTCACGTGAACGCCGCGGAGAAGAAGTAGACGGAAAGGATTATCATTTTTTGTCGAACGAAGAATTTCAAAATAAAATAGACAACAACGAATTCGTTGAATGGGAAGAAGTCTATGCGGGCACGAAATACGGAACATTGAAAAGTGAAGTGGAACGCATTTGGAAAAGCGGAAAACACGTCATCTTCGATGTTGACGTTGTAGGCGGACTTCACCTCAAAGAAATATTCCATCACCGCGCATTGGCCGTATTTGTTCAGCCTCCGAGTGTGGAAGCCTTGATGGATCGTTTGAAAAACAGATCTACAGAAACGGAAGAAAAAATTCAGCAACGCGTTTCAAAAGCTGGATTGGAATTAACCTACGCCGACAAGTTCGATGTGCGCTTGGTGAATGATAAACTAGATGTTGCGAAAGCCGAGGCCATGAAGTTGGTGAACGATTTCCTTGCTGAATGAACATAGCGCTTCTCTTCGGATCATTCAATCCCGTTCACAACGGACATCTCGCCATGGCGCATGCAGCGCTGCAATCAAGTAATTGTGATGAAGTCTGGTTCGTGGTTAGTCCGCACAACCCCTTAAAAGATTTCACTACCCTCGCCCCTGCGAACGATCGCGCGAACATGGTGTCGCTCGCCCTCATGCACGAAGAACGCATGAAGCTCTGCACAATAGAGTTCGACATGCCCAAACCCTCGTATACCATTCACACCATTTATAAATTGAAAGAAGAATATCCTTCCTTCAGCTTTCACATCCTCTGCGGCACCGATGTGGTGAATCAGCTTGCAGCGTGGTACAAATACGAAGAACTCATTCAAAGTGTGAAGTTCTTGGTTTGCTCTCGGGAAACCCATCAAGAAATTTCTTCGAATGAATGGATGAAAAAATTTCCTGAGCAATTCGAATTTATTCCTTTTGAACCGCTTGCGATTTCTTCAACCAATATCAGAGAAATCATTGTCCTTAGAGGTAAATCGGATGATCTTTCAGAATTTGTAAATCAATTTATCATTGATAAAAAATTGTATAAATAATCGCATCGGGGCGAATGATTGTTCGCCCCGATCTGCATATCATTCGACCCGATCTGAAAACAATCAATTTCAAATCAGCGATCATTTCAAAATCGGTTATTTGCATTTATTTTCCGACGGAAAAAACATCACACGTATTGATTTTGCAGAAGAAGAATTGAAGGAACAACGCTCTTGCGATATACTGGAAACAACAAAGAATCAATTGCACGAATACTTCGCAAATACCCGTCAAACCTTCGATCTACCATTGCTTCCTTCAGGGACAGCATTCCAACAAAACATCTGGAACATACTTCTTCAAATTGAATTCGGAGAAACAAAGAGCTACGAGTGGGTTTCTCTTCAGCATGGAAATAAAAAAGCCATTCGCGCTGCCGCACAAGCAATAGGGAAAAATCCAATTGCCATAGTCATTCCCTGTCACCGCGTGATTGGGAAGAATGGCACACTCACCGGATTTGCGGGTGGACTTTTGCGGAAGGAGTTACTTCTGAAGTTAGAAAGTTGGATTTAATTAAAAAGGGAAGATTATTATCTCATTCTCTTTCTCCTACTGTTTCTGTTTCTTAAAGAGTCTTTGCAATCAAAAAAATGTTAAAGAATGAGAATGACAAAAAGAATGAGAATGAGATTATAATCTTACCTTAACACTAACCCTTTGTAAAAAACAACTTCTTACTTGAACCCAAAACCGAATAACCAGGTCTTCGCGCCGGCGTAGGATACTCACTTGTCGGAATAGGGTGAATCACATTCGGAAAACCAAATTCATTCTTAATCCTCACTGCGAAATCATACCAAGAAATGACTTCGTTACCGGTGAAATGAAACAAACCGAAAGCCCATTCGGTTTTTTCGTTTAGGCAATTTACAATGTATGTTGAAACAGAATTCGCAACGTCAGAAGCGTCGGTTGGACAACCGAGTTGATCGCTCACAACGCGCAACTCACGCAACGGGTCGGAAGCCATGGCGTTCTTCATGGTTAAATAGAAATTCTTTCCGTAGTTCGAATACAACCAACTTAAACGAATGACAATACCCGTTTCACATTCCAATACCGCTAACTCACCTTCGCGTTTTGTTTTACCGTAAACGCCAAGCGGATTACATTCATCGTCTTCCGTGTAAGGAGAATTTTTTTCTCCGTTGAAAACATAGTCGGTTGAAAAATGAATCAGCACAATGTCATGCAACGAACAGAAATCAGCCAATTCACTCAATGCTTCCGTGTTAACGCGATGCGCCATTTCCTCATCCGATTCAGCTTTGTCTACCGCAGTGTAGGCCACGGTATTGATAATCACGTCTGGAATTTCATTCAACTCTGAAAGCTGTTCGAAAAGATCATTTTCGAAATCTATTTCATCGTGTCCAAAGAAGCGAATGCTTGCTGATGTTTCTTCCTTTAACGAATCGGCAAAGCATTGCGCCAACTGACCCGTCTTTCCCAATATCCAAATTGATGCGTTACTCATGTTTTGCGAAGTTAAAAGGACTTAACTTTGTTTGGGTATAACTTTTGAAAGGCTTCAAAAAAATTAATATGAAAAAGCTCCTCGTCCTCTCGTTTGTGTTGACTTCCTTGTGCAGCTTCGCGCAAGAAAAAAGTTATTCCGACCGCAATCCACGCAGTGCCAACATTGGTTTCGGAGTGCAATTCGTTCAACCAGCCGGAGAATATGCCGATCATTATACCGGAAACCCAATAGGACTTTCAGGAACTTTTTCTCATCCGATCAAACAATCGCCCTTCGATTGGGGATTTCAATTCTCCTGGAATCAAATGGGCGCATTAGACCAAGACATCTCCGTTTACGGCGGGACAAACGCGTTGGGAGATACCATCTTCAACAACGGTACATATCGTGTGAGACACAACAACTATCGCTACCAAGGACTGCTTCGCATTCGACCATTCAACGGCTTCTTTCAACCTTACGCAGAAGGTCTAGCAGGTGCAGAAAGCTTCTCTACAAAGACAGATATATCGGTGCAAAACAGTGGTGGCTTTTCTTCTGTTGAAGACGCAAAAGTGCAGCAGAGCAGCGTTTCATTCTTGTACGGATACGCCCTTGGATTCCGCTTTCGCACAAAGAAAGCAAGAAACATTTGGTTCGACCTTCGGTACGAAAACATTCAAGGCGGCAAAGCCGAATACGTCATTCCAGAAACGGTAACTATTGAGAACAACACCGATCTTGTTTACACCACGGGCACCACAAAAACCAATCGCCAAATCATCCAATTCGGACTCACATTTGGTTTCTAGCCTGCAGATCGAATTGCGTCAACCGGCTTAAGATTTGCCGCACGTAACGCAGGAATAAATCCTGCTACCAGACCCACCACTAACGAAACGGTTATTCCCAAAACAATGCGACTCATGGGAAGGAAAAAGTGAAAATCAGTAACCCCGTTCAAGAGCGAAAGCACTCCGTAAACCAAGAGCAGTCCGAGAACTCCACCTGCTAAACAAAGGAGCATCGATTCAAACAAAAATTGCGATAGAATGAAATAGCGTTTCGCGCCGAGTGCCTTCTGAATACCAATGATGTTGGTGCGTTCTTTCACCGATACGAACATGATGTTTGCAATGCTGAACGCTCCGACTAGAATTGCGAAGATGCCAATGAACATTCCAGCTACGTTGAAGACACCAACGATGCTGTTCACCATTTCGCTAATCATGCTGGAATCGATGACACTGAAGTCGTTTTCTTCTGTTGGACGAATACCGCGAATCCCTCGGAAGACGGACATAACGTCGCCTTTAAGCTCTTCTACATCGACATCTTTTTTCGCTTTAATCAAGAGCGTCACATCGTCGACATCTCCCACAAATCGTTGAGCGTATTCATAAGGGACATAAACTGAAAGATCGCGTTCGCCTCCGAAGAGTGAAGAACCTTCCTTCGCCATCACACCAATGACTTCAGCTTTTTGTCCTTGAATTTTTATGTCTTTTCCAACTGGGTATTCCGCACCGAATAATTCTTCGGCTAATGAGTAACCAATAAGGGCAACAGGCCTTCCGCCGTCGCATTCCATTTGCGAGAAGTAGCGTCCCTTTTCAATTTTTAAATCAATCGCTTGAATGTAGTCATAACCAACGCCAAGAAAACCCACTCCTTCGAGCGAATTGTTTTCGTGTTCAATGGTTTTTGAAGCGCGCACTTGAATGGTTGCAACCGAGAATGAGTTGATCTCCGCTTTCAGCAAATCTAAATCTTCTTTGCTCGGTTGTCTCCGTTGCCAGTACTTCCACCATTCGTATTCTCCGCCTTGCTTCTCAGGGCCCATGGGCCATTTCTGAATGAAGAGTAAATCGGAACCCATGACAGACAGCCCCTCTTTGATATCGGCCTCCATACTATCCACGATACTCAACACAAAAATGATCGAGAAAATTCCAATCGTTACTCCGAACAACGAAAGCACCGTCCGCAGTTTATTCACCACCAGCGACTGTGTGGCGAAGGCGAACGCTTCTTTAAGTTGAAGGAGAAGGAATTTCATAACGTAAAGGTAGTGCGAGAGAAAATGAATCACTTAAATTTGTTGAAATTCAAAATGAAATGAACATTAACGAAATAGCAGCTGCCAAATCCAATTTCGTAGCACGTGCAGTAGATGAAGAATTGGTCTTGGTTCCTTTGAGAAATAACGTAGCTGATATGACCGAAATTTTCAATTTGAATGAAGTGGGACATTTCATCTGGAATGAAATTCAAGAAGGAGCAACAGTAGAATCCTTGACCGAAAAAATTGTTTCGGAATATGAGGTGGAAACATCCGTTGCACAATCCGACCTTGAAGAATTTCTGAAAGATCTTTCTAATTTCATTTTGAACGATTGAATATGAAACAGACCTTCGTTTTAACCGTTGCCGACTATTTCGTGAAGATTTCTTCTGAAGAAAATGTGCCTGTGTTTTTTGAAGAAGGCTATTCGAATTTTCTTCAATTGGAGGAAGTAGAAAACTACGATGCCACTGTAGTTTGTCATGCTGGACTTCCAGAAAAATCGACCTACGCAGGAGAAGTCATTTTCGATGCGGTGCTGGATAAACAAAGACTTTGGCAAGTGGTTCAAACTGAAAAGCAACGAGCGTTCATCGTTTTCAATCCGAATAAAATTGAAGAGATTCAGCAGGTCGCTTTTTTAAACGACGCCTCAACGGAATGGCATGTTTATTCACATGTTTTAAAGCAAAACGAAGATTCATTCATCTCTCCGCTTTCATATCCGCTTGGTGCTCTCATCATGTATTATCTTACACTGAACAGCAACGCTTTCATGATTCACGCTTCGGGCGTGTGGGACGGTGAAACTGGTCGCATTTTCAGCGGTTTCTCTGGCGTGGGAAAAAGTACGATGGCCAAAATTTGGGAAGAGGAAGGCGCGCACATCGTGAACGACGATCGTCTGATTGTGCGCGAAGTGAACGGAGAATTCTTCATGTACAACACACCCATGCCCTATGCCGATTTGAACAAGCAAGCACAAGTGTCGAAGTTTTACTTTCCCTTCCATGCGAAAAAAAATTCAGCAGAAAAACTTTCGGGTGCACAAGCACTTTCACAACTCATGGCATTTTGCTTTCAACACAACTACGACAAGAAAAACACCGAGCATCTAATGAAGCAGTTGGAACACATTACCCAACACACGAATACCTATCGTTTGGGAGTAGTACCTACCCCTTCAATCATTGACTATATCCGAAGCCTTGAACTGAAAGAATGAAGACGGAAGAGGCGATTTCATTAAGAAAAAAGCTGATTGTAAACAATCACTCGGTAAAGATTGAAGCTGCCGGTTACAGCATGTTTCCGTTCATGCTTCCATGAGACGAACAGACCATTAGCCCTGTTCCCATGGAAGACATTGCAATTGGAGATGTTGTGGTATTTGAACACGCTAACAAATGGATTTCCCATCGAGTTATTTCCATTCAAAACAACAACAACGAAATCACATTAACCCTTCGCGGAGATACATGTATTCAACTAGATCCGTTGGTGACGAAAACAAATTATATTGGGAAAACGACGGCGTTTGAGAGGAGGGGAAAGACCATTCATCTCAACGATCAAATTACTCGTTCAAAAAGAATTATTCAATGGGGAATAGTGCGCTGCTACTTTTTTTTCTTGTTGAAAACAGGCTTGTTTCTGTTAAGTCGAATGAAGCGAAAACTATTTCATTAATCGTCCCTTCCCCCAAACCCAAACACTCACCGCTAACCACACACTCACCGCAGGGAAAAACCAACCGTTGATGAGGTGCATGAAGAGCTTTCCAGCGAAGGGGAAAATAGTTAGTCCAAGACTGAACGCGTTGAACGAAAGGTGCATCAGCACCGCTGTCCAAATGCTTCCGGTATACAATACAAAATAACCCATTAAAGCGCCCAGTAACATGCGGGGCAAGAAACCCGCCACATGAAAATGAATGGCAGCAAACAAAATCGCAGATATCCAAATCGCCCAATGCTTCGATTGGGTCCAACTCTTCATGACGCCCTGAATAAGTCCGCGGAACATGAGCTCTTCGGTTAAGGGTGCAATGATGACAGTCGAGAGCAAAACTACAAACGGATGAACCTTCGACAACGCTCCCAACTGCTGGTAAAACGCATTGCTATCGTCTTCCATGGCGTTCTCTAACATCCACGAAGGCAAGAGCGATTCAACCTTCGCTGAAAAATAATAAATGAAAGGAATACCTATTCCCATAACAACCAATCCCAACAAAGCGGCCCTTCCACCCTTCCAGCGAAAAGATGTCCATTCCACTTTCGTCAACCATTTCTGTGCAATCAGCAATGGTCCAAACCCAACACCCAACTGAATGAGCGCATTCAACGTCAAAACAAATAAAAAGACTTGCTGATCAATTTTCGAATTTGCCAAAATCGCATTCACCCCTTCTTCACTTCCACAATAAACGTACAACCCTCCAATGAAAAACAATTGTCCAAGCATGTAGATGAAACCGAAAAGGGTTATGGCTATGAGGGCTTGGTTTTTTGATGTTAAAAAGTTAAACATCCAACAAAGATAAGGTTCTTTTGTAGGTAAGAGAAGTTAAGAAAAGGGAAGAAAAGGGGAAGAATGTGCAAGCACGAATGTGGCAGAGCCACGAATGCCTTTGGCGAATGTCTTCGACGATTGCTGAAAAAAAGAGCAAGCCCTAATTGAAATCGAGCTCGTTTATCGAGCGTCATTCGAAATGCCCCCACAGAAGGTGGGGAAAAAGGTTTAGAGATTCTCTTCTTTCAAAAGCAAAGAGATGCTGCCTTCTTCAAGATTGATTTATTTGCAAAGATTTTATCCCCCACCTTCTGTGGGGGCATTTCACATGTCGCCCTATGGGGCTCTTTAAACCTTCGGTGATTAACTTCTACGAAGAATGACGAACAAATTGTAAAAAAGAAAAAGTCCCCGACCGTTGCCGAGGACTTTCCCCTAAACCTTAACCAAAACTCCTGAAGAACTTCAGGATACTAGAGTGCAGCCTCCTGCGACTCAGCCTCTTCATTTTTCTTGCCAAAAATTCTCTTCATGCGCGATTTTGTGTTTTCGCTCATTTGATACATGACAGGAACTACAATTAATGTGATGAATGTTGCGAAACTTAATCCGAATACTATCGTCCAAGCCAATGGCCCCCAGAACGCAACACTGTCTCCTCCGAAATAGATCTTCGGATCTAATTCCGTGAACATGGTCACGAAGTCAATGTTGAATCCGATAGCCAATGGAATCATACCGAGAATGGTTGCAGTTGCAGTAAGCAATACCGGCGTCATACGCACTCGGCCCGCTTCAACAATAGCGTCGTGCAGATTGCTTCCGCGTTCACGCAAGATGTCGGTGAATTCAACCAACAAGATTCCATTGCGGACAACGATACCGGCTAGTGCCACAATACCCACTCCTGTCATGACAATACTGATTGACATGTCGAAAATGGCAAGTCCTAATAATACTCCAATGACACTGAAAACAATTTCAGAAAGGATAATCATCGTTCTTCCTATCGAGTTGAATTGCATAATCAAAATCAATACGATTAATCCTATCGCAATCAAACCTGCCATTCCCAAGAAACTCGCTGTTTCAGCCTGCTCTTCTTTCTCTCCTCCCATCTTCACCGAAACTCCTTTTGGAAGGTCTTTGAATTCATTAACTTTCTGCTCAATGTTCGCTACCACTTCATTCGGATTGAATCCCGTAAGGACGTTCGATCCGAGGGTAACAATACGCTTCTGATCTTTTCTGCGAATACCTGCATAGGTGCTGCTGTAATGAACGTCTGCGAAGGCCGAGATAGGCACTTGACGAACCATTCCCATCATGTTCATATCACGGAAAGTGATAACCATGTTGCGAACTTCTTCCAAGTTGTTACGCTGATCTTCCTTCAAACGAATCTGAATCGGATACTCGTCTTCATCATCTCGGAAGTTCGACGGATTATCAATTCCGAAAATAGATTTACGCAATTCCATACCTACTTGCGCCAACGATAAACCTTCGCGATTCAAACGCTCGCGGTTAATGTCAATCACAATCTCTGGCTTGTTGCGTTGCAAATCGCTCTTCAATTCTTCAACACCCGGAATCTGCTGAGCATCTAAATAATTCTTCAAATTCACACTCGCTGCAATCAAGTCTTCGAAATTCTCACCGGTAATTTCTACGCTAATTGGTTTCGCCGTGGGCGGACCGTTTTGCTCTTGATCTACAGAGATTTCAACCCCAGGAATTCCTTGAACAGCAACGCGAATTTTTTCCAAATACTCCAACGTACTTTGTCCGTTACGCTTCGAAAATTCAACGAACCCAACACCTACTTTCGCTTTGTGCGAATACGGTGCACGGTCATCGCGAGACTCGTTCGCACCCACTGCAACGTTGGTAATGACAGACTCAACCATCGGATTGTTTTCTCCAATTACGCTGTACACGCGCTCTTCAATAATTCGAGCCACACTGTCGGTTGCTTCTGGCTTCGTTCCAACCGGAAGACTTGCATACACATACACGAAATTCGGATCGGCCTTCGGGAAGAATACCACTTCAGGTTTACGCAAACCGGTAACAAAGAACGACAAGAGTAACAACGCTAAGGTGCTAAACAAAATCGTCTTCGGACGCGTTAATGCCCATGCTAAGAATCGAGCATACACTGCCTGAACACCGGGCCAAGTCTTGTTTTGGAAACGTTCGATCATGCGTTTCAAAATGAAACGATAGAAGATGTAAATGATTAACATGAACATCGTGAAGTTGCCCATTCCGACATTTCCACTGATGTAAAAGAGAATTCCAACTACAATAAAAATAACCGAAGTAATTCCCAATTTCTTTACGTTCACTCCCTTGTCTTCTTTGTGCGGTTTCATGAAGTCTACCGCGAAAACCGGACTAATGATATACGCAACAATCAACGATGCGCTCAGCGTAATGATCAATGTAATGGGAAGGTATCCCATGAACTTTCCAATCACACCATCCCAAAACGCAAGCGGAACGAACGGTGCAAGTGTAGTTGCCGTTCCAGATAGTACAGGAAGGAAAATTTCTCCTGCCGCTTTCTTAGCCGCGATCCTAATTGGAACTTTTCCGTTGTCGTAAATACGGTGCGTATTTTCAACAACAACAATCGCATCATCTACCACAATTCCCAATCCCAGAAGGAAGGCGAACAAGACAATCATGTTCATGGTGAAATCCAAACCAGGTAACAACAAGAAGGCAATGAACATCGAAAGCGGAACAGAAAGTCCAACGAAAATCGCGTTCGTTGCTCCCATGAAGAACATCAAAATCAAGGTTACTAAAACGAAACCAATGATGATGGTGTTAATCAAATCGTGCAGCGTAATACGCGTTGTTCTACTCTGATCTCCGGTTACAACAACACTTAAATCTTGCGGAAACTTGTCTTTCTTCATTTCCTCAATAATGGCCTGAATTCCGTCAGACGCATTAATCAAGTTTTCTCCTCCGCGCTTAATAACGTTCAACGTTATAACGTTCTTCTTGTCCAATCTCCCGTAAGACTCTTGCTCTTTGTGTCCGTCTACCACTTCCGCAATGTCTTTCAAATACATGTGCGCACCGGTCTGTCCAGATACAATCGAGTTTTTAATTTCTTCAATGTCTTTGAATTCTCCACTCACACTTAGCGTGCGCTTCATGTCGTCGAGTACTACGCTACCACCACTGATGGTTAAGTTTTCGTAGTTCAAGGTGCGTTCAATATCGCCAATGCTAATTTGTGCAGCAGCGGCTTTATACATGTCTACGTTCACTTGAATCTCGCGCTCCAACGCTCCCACCATGTCAACACGCGTGATCTCTTTCATTCCTTCAATTTTATCTTGAAGTTCTTCCGCGTATTTTTTCAATTCATCGAGACTGTAATTACCTGCAATGTTCACGAACAAAATAGGCATCTCAGAAAACTCAACTTCCATAACGTTCGGATCGGCAGGAAGATCTTGTGGAAGATCTTTCTTAGCCTTGTCCACAGCGTCTTTCACCTTTTGCTTCGCAACAGGTACGTCTACGTTCGTGTTGAATTCAACTACCACACTCGAGAAATCTTGAATGCTGGTACTAGTTACTTTCTTCACACCGGCAATTGACTTGATTTGCTTTTCAATGTTTTTTGAAACCAAATTTTCAACGTCCTTCGGTGCTGCTCCCGGATAAACAGTACTCACATAAATTGTTGGAATAACAATGTCTGGAAACTGTTCCTTCGGAATGCTTCTGTATGTAAGAATACCCGCTAACGTAATGAATATCGTTAGCAAATAAATGGTAGTCTTATTATCAATGGCCCAACTGGTGGGTTTGAATTCTTTAAATTTTTCTAGCATGATTCGGCTTCTTATAATTCAATTGCCATTCCTTCTGTTAACTCTGCGTAACCTGTGGTGATTAACTTATCGCCAATGCTCAAACCGCCCGTCAATTCAGCGTTTCCAGCGTACACTTGTCCAACAGTAACCGCTCTTCTGCGCGCAGTTAACACACCGTTTTCGTTCACTGCAACGTAAACGAATTGCAAGTTGTTTTCATTTTGAATGATGTTCAATGGTGCTAAGATGGCGGCAGGATTTTCATAGTCAACAATCTTCATGATGCTTACCATATTCGGACGAAGCATTTCGTTTGAACCCGACAACATGGCTTCAGCCGTGAAGGTGCGAGACATAGGACTAATGAATTTTGCTGTGAATGAAATGCTTCCTTCAATCTCTGTTGCAATGTCTGGGAAGTACAACAATACTTTGTTTCCTTTCTTCACTTTGTTTGCATAAGTTTCAGCAACTTCAGACTTCACTTTCAATGAAGCTAAGTTCACAATTCGGAAGCAAGGATCTGGATTTTGCGCGGTTGCAAATTGTCCAACACGCGCGCCAATGTGATCTACCACTCCGTTAATTGGCGCCTTCACTTTCGTTAATTCGATTTGCGCTTGAATGGCACTGATTTGTTTTGCCATTGCATCTACTTGAGTCTTTGCTTGAAGGTATTGCACTTCGCTTCCGATCTTTTGTTCCCACAAACGTTCTTGTCTTAAGAATACGTCTTTCGCCAATTCCAATTGTGGTTGAATAGCAGCAATCTGTGCGGCATACGCACTGTTATCTGTCTCTGCCAACAACTGTCCAGCTACAACAGCATCGCCTTCGTTCACATAAATCTTTGTAACTAATCCAGGAATTTGCGGAGCAACAACCACGTTGTTCTCAGCATCTACTGTTCCTTGAATTTCAACACAATGCTTGAATGGTGCAGTTACAACATCTGTTGTCACAACCTTTCTCGCTTTCGCAGCGTTGGTAATTCCCAATTCTTTTTCAAGGGAAGCAATTTGTCCGTCCAATTCAGAACGCTTCGCTTTCAAATCGTTCAACTCTGCATTCTTATCTTTCGATCCGCAAGAGGCCAACAACACAGCAGCTAATCCTAGTGAAGCTGCGATTTTAGAGATATACATGGATTTCATTTTTTCTTAAATATTATAATGCGTTCAACGATTTTGAAAGTCTGGTTTGAGCGTTCATTAAACTTAAACGCGCTTGAATAAGTGATACTTGTGCTTGCAACAATTGCGAAGTTTGTCTCGACAATTCGAAGCTGGAAGAAGTTCCTTGATCGAATTTAATTTGCGTCTTCTGTAATATGCTTGAAGCCAAATTGTAAGACTGCATAGCTAAGTCTACGTTCTGTGTAGCGTTCATGTATTCAGCCATTCCAACTTGGTATTCCAACTTCGCTGCATTGGTTGAAAAAGAAAGTGTCTCTTCCATACGCTTCACTTCCACTTCAGCACGCTGAATGCTCTTTGTTTTGCGTCCACCAGAAACAATGGGGATATTCATTGAAAGTCCCCACAACTGTGTCGGGTACCAAGCTTCATCGCCATCGAAGAAGTTAAACTCTTGTCGTTGCGCCTGACGCTGAAGACTGTAAAAAGCAGCTAGGTTTGGAAGCAAACCCGCTTGTTCGTTCTTTACATTTAATTTTTGAAGCGATAATCCTTCCTTGATAATTTGATTGTCGATAAGGTTATCTGCATTGAAAGGCGTTTGAATCAATTGAGCGTTGAATGCTTCCAATATGGTCTTGCTGTTGTCTGCAAGCGTAATGTCTTCATCTACGTTCATTCCTATGGTGAATTTCAATAGCGCCTTCGCAATTAACGCTTGTGCTTCTGCAACGCGAATGCGTGCTTCCAATTCATTCAATGAAAGGGTCAATTGCTCAACGTCTTGTGTTTCTACAAATCCTTCCTTGTTCAACGCGATAGTTTGGTCTAAAGTAGTCTTCAACAAATCGCGCGATGCTGTTAAAAGCGCAATGCTTTCTTGCGCAATTACAGCGTAGTGATAAGCCTCTTCCGTTGCCTTCTTCACATCGATTTCGCTTTTAATGATGTTCTTGTTTTGCAAAGCAGCATAGGCTTTCGACGCTTGCAAACCAATTAACCATGAACCGTCGAACAACAACTGCGAAGCATTAATGCCAGCCGTTAATGTTTGCGGAACACCGAATTGTACAGCAACGTTTTGTCCTGGCATGCCGAAGAAATCTCCAGGTAAAATGCTAGTCGGACGATCAATGAAATTTTGGTACTGCATAGAACCGCTGATTTGCGGAAGTCCGATAGCGATAAGCTCTTCTGTTTGAAGTTTCGCCGACTGTGCATCTAGATTCGTATTCTTCAGTTGGAACGCATTCTTTAACGCGTACTCTTTCGCTGCAGCCAAGGTCAGCGCCTGTTGGGCGTTTCCGAGAGAAACAAAACCAAGCGCCACTGCGAGCAGGACACTTACTTTTTTGTTTATGTTGAATTGTATCATGAATTGAATTATTGCTTTTTCGTTGATTTTTTCTTGGTTGAAGGAGAAGTGTTCAGAATGTTTTTGTTCAACAACTCTATTCCCTTAACCGTTGCCATTCCATGAATGTGGTAGGAAAACCATTCCATATAAATATCACTCACTTTGTATTCTTTGCTAGGAAACAAATTCTGATCGAACATGGCTTCCATTCTTCCAACATACAGTTTGGCCAATACATCTGGATTAATCTCCTTTCTGTACAAACCGTCTTTCTGTCCTTTTACAATGTTTTCGAAAACGCATTTGTAAATAATCTCCTGACGGGAAGCGAGCATTTTCTGATGAACGCGTGGATGAAATTTCTCCATGTCGTACGCCACAGACGGATGAATATTTTGCAACATTTCCAACACCCAGCGCTTGATCTCTAGACTTTCATCTATCGCATTCAAACCTCTTCCACAAATTTCTTCTATCTGATGTTGCTCTGCCTTGCTGAATAAAACCACCGCATTTTCCAACAAATCTTCTTTGTCTTTCACATGCGCATACAGCGTCTTCTTTGAGATGCAGAGCTTCCGCGCAATATCGTCCATAGTCAGGCTTTTAATCCCAAACTTCAGGAACAACGGAAGCGTTTCCATGAGAATATGTTTCTTCTTGTTTTCCAAATCGCCGCGAAGATAGACACAAAATTCACATTGGAAACGAAAAATGGAAAAAATGTTTCCTTTACACACTTTGTGTGATGACCCTGCGGGATGACCGCGGAGCGGATGACGCAACAAGGTTGCGATGACCAGGGAAGCTGGTAAAGATTACTTCACTCTTTTAAACTCATCCACCTGACTCGCCTTCTTCTCCTTCAACTTCTGATTACCGATCTTCCAAGTGAGGTTGATACGCGCGGTGCGCGATTCCCACAGGCCGCTGGCGTCCATGTACAGGCCTGCGTATTGCGAGATACCTCTCCAACGCATGGTGCGAAGAATGTCGCCGTAGGCGAGGCGAAGAACAAGCTTGTCGTCTAAGAAAGTTTTTTGAAAAGCAACATCTAAACCTCCCATAGGCTTGTTGCGGAAGGTGCCGCCCCAAACGCTTGGACCGTTGAAGAATCCTGAGAGTTCAAACGAAGTAGTCTTGTTCACCTTAAAGGTGTTTTGCATGAAAATATTGTACGACGTTGCGCGAAGGTCTATCGTGTTGCCATCGTCAAAGGTTGCGCGGTTGTGAATGTTGTAAACGCCCATGTTCACATAACCGTCCCACCACTTGGCAATGGTAACCGGACTGCCGAGATTGAAGGTAATGTTCTCGCGATAACCCAAGTTGCGCGTTTGAATGAACGAACGCGAGAACTCTGTCGTATCCGTAATCTCGGTGAAGAATCCATTGGTCTTGCTATAGCCGATGGAACTGGTGATCATATAGAACAACGTGTGACTTAACTCGAACGCATCGGTATATTGCGGTTGAAGGAAGGCATTGCCTCTCGAATACGAAAGTTCGTCGAGACGCGATTCAAACGGATTCAACGACTGATAACTTGGTCTGTCTATTCGGCGACTGTAAGTTAAGTTGAAGGTACTGGTTTCTTTGTGATCGAAGGTAATAGCAGCACTTGGAAAGAAGTTCGTGTACAAGCGATCGACTTTTGAAAGCGGTTGCGGGGTTAATGCGAATAACTCTCCATTGCTCTTCGTATTTTCCGCACGCACTCCCACTTGCCATCCGAATTTTTTATACTTCCCCGAGGCGTTTGCATATCCCGCAAGCACGCGTTCCTTATAGTCGAATGCATTGGTGAGGTTTGAATCTACACTGAATACATTTCCATACACATTGAAAAAATCAAGTTTGTTGTTCGTGCTCACCTGTGTGCCTTTCACTCCCGCTTCCCACTTCACTTTTTTCCAACTGAAACTGTAGTCTGCCCGAACAATAGCAATGTTAATCTTAGTTGCAGTATTATTTTGATAAACACGCTCGTTCAACAAGCTTCCATCAGAACCAATATATCTGTTGGGTTGGAAGTTCCCGTTGTCAATGTCGTACAATCCATAGTTCGCATCAACTGTCAGTTCTTGTTCGTTAGACCCTTTCCATTGATAGTTCACATTCGCTCCGTAATTGTTGCGGTATCCGTCATTTGTCGAATTCGCTTCCAACGTGCTGTCAACTCCAGCACCTGGGATTAAACTTCCGATAGGTGTTGAACCGTGACTGTCCCACAAATCATTCGAAAGATTGCCGTTCACCGAAAAGCCGATGGTGTTTTTATCGTTGATGGAAATATCAATACCCGCCTTTCCGTAGTGAGATTTATTTTTAGAATATGTGTATGAATTCTGATCGAAGAAAATTCCGTTTTGTTCTTTGTAAAAACGCATGTATCCCCAATCTTCGCTGAAAGAGTTTCCGTAGGTTGCGTAAACATTGGTCTTGCCCTTTCTTCTGTTGTAAGTGAAAGATCCATTCGTCTTGCCATAAATCTGATTGCCATATCCCAATCCGAAGGTCGCATTCTGTCCGTAATTACTGTTCTTCTTCATCACAATATTCAGAATGCCCGCGGTACCAGCTGCATCGAAGCGTGCAGAAGGATTGGTGATGATTTCAATTTTTTCAATGGATGAAGAAGGTGTGCTCTTCAAAAAGTCAGACAACTGCGAACCTTGAAGCGGAGAAATTCTCCCGTCGATGTAAACCGTAATTCCTGACTTTCCTTTTACCGAAATGTTGTTGTTGTTATCAATCACAACACCTGGCGCGCGACGCAACAATTCCAAAGCATTCAGTCCAACCGCATTCGCCGTTCCTTCCACATTGAAAATGGTTTTATCGGCTTGCACTTGCACGAGCGGTTTCTTCGCCACGAATTCCATTTCAGACGTAACGGCTGAAGTGCGCATCAATTCTAACGTTCCGAGATTCACACTTGTGCTCGCCGCAATCTTTTTCCAAATAGGTTTGTATCCAATAATGTTGAAATACACCAACACCGAATCAGCACTTTCAACTTCCAAACTAAACGCACCGCTATTATCTGAAGCCGTCGCCTTCAACACAAGGCTGTCTTTCACAGCATGAACACTTACGCTTACGAATGCTAAGCTCTCTTTCTTTTCAGCATCAACGCCTTCAACCACACCAGTAAGGGTCGAGGTTTGAGCGAAAGAAAATAGGGTGAATAAGATGAAGGAAAACGTGAAGAAGAGATTTTTCATGAGCGCGAAAATACAATAATCCGGTGGATCAATTGCTACGCAATCAATCAACTTCGTTGATCAATACTACGTATCAATCACCTACGGTGATCAATTCTACGAATCAATCGCTGCGCGATCAATCAACTTCGTTGATTACTTCTTTCGACTTAAGAAAACTTCCAAAAAAGAGATATCCCAAAAATCCTCCGTAAGGAATGCTGATGTATGGATTGCTGCTAATCATACAGCCTCCAGAAGAACAACCCACGAAGTAGTAATATGCCCAACCGGCAAAAGAACCAATAGCAATGGCTATGAATTCTTTTCGATATTTCTTAATGAAATTCATTTTTTCTCGCACGTATTAATTCCAAAAGGCATATACAACGGACAAAAAGAAACAAGACTAGTCAATAAGAATATCGCACCAAAGACAAAAAGTGTGTTTCCTAAAAATCCTGAAACCGCATCGGTAAAAAACAGATACGCGAAAATCAGTGCTGCAACCACTCGCATTCCGCGATCAAAATTTCCCATGTTCTTTTTCATAGTATTATATTTTCTACGAAGGTGAGGGATTGTTGTGGGGTGGTTTGTAACTTATATCACCACGTTATCAATCCTTCGGATCAATCTGACTGCGTCAGATCAATACTCCGTATCAATCACTTCGTGATAAACTGCATCCGCAGGATTGATTGCAACGCAATTGATCGCATAGCGATTGATCCGAAGGATTGATCACCGTAGGTGATGGATTGTTATTTCAATTTTCTTACCAACGCCTGAAAATACTCCTTCGACCAAATGTCTAATTCCGATTGATCTGGAATAAAACGAATGACATCGTCTTTGACTTTGTTTATATCGACTGAATTGATTTTGTTATCTAACAAGAAAATTAATTGTGCTCTGCTAATGGTTGAATCTTGCCAATCGCCGCTTTCGATTGCGCGGTTACAAAAGTGTTCTAAGTTTAGTTGCACTCCATTCTTAATATACCACGCTAAGTCATACCAGTCGCGGCCTTTGACTCTATCCTTCCATTTTCGAAAAAGCAAAGCATGCATTTTTCCAGCGAACAGATTGGGCAAAGTAAAGCAATTGACGTAAAAAGAATATGGCCTAGTTAAGAGGAGATTTTCAGTTTCAAAATGAAGGGGAGGATTCGTATCGACTTCAATTTTTATTTTTATCATCGGCTTCGTTGTTAAACGAATCTGAGGAATAGAACTTTCAAAAATTAATTCGCTCCACAGTGTGTCTGATTTTAGAAAAGCAGAATCTATTGACGAGCTTTTTGATTTTGTTTTGTGCTGAAGATTTACCTTTAGACCAAGAGCTTCAAACTCTTCAATGACCGAATTGAAGTATGGCTCCAGATTGAATTCAAGGTTCTTCTCCAACAGAGAAAAATCAAGATCTTCCGAAAACCTTTCAAGATCATGAAATATGCGAAGCGCAGTGCCACCATAAAATGCAGCATGCTTAAAGAAATTAGCTCTGTATAATCCAGCAAGTGTTATCTCTTGCATAATCTCTCTAAGCGCCTGTTCGGTTTCTTGAACATTCTTTGGCTCGTAAGACTCAATCCATTGCTTTATCATAATTCTGAAATTGCTTCAATCAGTATTTTCAAACTATTCGCCTTTGGCGCTACTGACAGCCAATTCGACATTTCTTCTATATTCAACTCGCCTAATTTTTCTTGATCTATTCGTAAATCATCCAATAAATAGGATTGTGCTTGCTTCTTACTTCGAAGATTAATTCCAGCCGTGGTTACTATTTTGTCGCAAAGACTTTTCTCGGGACTAGCTATTAACACACGCTGTGTTTCTGTGAGAGCTACTGACTGAATACCCAAAGGATAATACGATTTCGGGAGATGCGAAAAACTAAATGTTCCTACTTCAATTGAGAAACTCTTCGACAGTCGCACTGTAACGCTAGTTGTTTCAAATACCCTTTCCGGAATGAATCCCCAATAAGATAGAGCCGAATCTATAGACACGTAACTCGGACCGTACAATTGATTGGCAATTAAAAACGGTTCAGGAAATGTTGAGCTTACTTTTCTTGAGGTCATATAAAGCCCCTTTCTCAATTGAGAAAGATATCCCTGTTGGACAAGATCATTTATCTTGTCATATGGACGGCTATAACCCCTAAGTATTCCCAGCAATACTTGCGTACCAAAGGGCTGGTCTTTGAATTTTAATAGCTCTAAAACAGGGTTCATTTGTCAAATTTAAGACATTAATTCGGTATTTTTCCGAATTAAGGCGTTATTTTTTACATTTACTGCGGATGACACCGAAGGTGATGACCAGCGAAGCTGGATGACAATCTGCGATTGATGACGATTTACAATCGATGACGAACAAGTTCGATACCGCCCTTATTTAAGAACCTCTATTCTAAATTCGCTTGAATATGTATCCGTCTAGAAAAGACAATCGCTGAACGATCAATCTGACTTCGTCAGATCAATTCTACGAATCAATCGCTACGCGATCAATCACTTCGTGATAAACTGCATCCGCAGGATTGATTGCAACACAATTAATCGCGTAGCGATTGATCAACAAAGTTGATTGATCACGCAGTGATTGATCCGTAGGATTGATCGCTAAGCGATTTAGGGTTAACGCGCAAATGTTAGCGCCATTCCACTCCTCGTACCCGTCAACTTCCCATTCTCAAACACCAACTTGCCGTTGCACCAAGTGGATACGATTGTGCTGGAAAACGTATGTCCTTCGAACGGAGACCAACCACATTTGTATAAGAGATTTTCTTTGGTGACTGTGTAAGGTGCATTCAAATCCACCAACACTAAATCGGCACTGTAGCCTTCGCGAATGTACCCTCTGCCATCAATTTGAAACAGGTCGGCAACTGCGTGAGAAGCCTTTTCAACTATTTTCTCTAAAGTGAAAACACCCTGTTTGTGCAAGTCAATGAGTGCTTGCAAACTGTGTTGAACAAGGGGGCCACCGCTTGGTGCTTTCAAGTATTCTTGCTCTTTTTCTTCAATGGTATGCGGAGCGTGGTCGGTGGCAATGACATCTATGCGTCCATCATTTACCGCCTCCCGAATGTTCATTCGGTCGTTGAACGATTTCACTGCCGGATTCCATTTGATGTAGTTTCCTTTCGTTGCGTAGTCTTCTTCTGTGAACCACAAATGATGAATACATGCTTCCGCTGTGATGCGCTTGTCTTTCATTGGAATGGCGTTTGTAAACAACTCCAATTCCTTCGCGGTGCTGATGTGAAGTATGTGCAATCGCGCATCGTGCTTCTTGGCCAATTCAACAGCCATAGAACTTGAGGCGTAACATCCTTCGGCATTGCGAATAACAGGGTGATCGGCTGCGGTGAGTGATCTACCCGTTGCTTGTAAGGCTTCTAAATTTCTTTTGATAATACCGTCGTCTTCACAATGGGTTGCAATGAGCGTCTTCACTTTCGAGAAAATAATTTCCAACGCTTCGCGCCTTTCCACCAATAAATTTCCTGTGGAAGACCCCATGAATATTTTCACGCCACACACTTCCTTCGGATTCACTTGTGCTAAAATATCGGCGTTCTCAGGAGTGGCTCCCATGAAGAAGTTGTAATTCACTGTTGAAACTTCTGCAGCACGATTGAACTTTTGCTCAAGCAATTCAAGCGTGGTTGCACTCGGACTGGTGTTCGGCATTTCCATATAGGAAGTTACTCCGCCTGCTGCTGCTGCTGCTGATTCCGTCGTCAAATCTCCTTTGTGCGTCAACCCCGGTTCTCTGAAGTGAACCTGGTCGTCGATTAATCCCGGGAACAAATGCTTTCCTGTTCCATCTACGATTGAATCTGCGTTATTGTAATCCATAGTTCCAACCGGCAACACGTGCGCGATTTTCGAACCGTTAATCCATACGTCGCTAACGGTCTGTTTTCCTTCGTTAACAACCGTGACATTTTTAATGACTTGCATAGTGATTAGATTTTTTGAAAGCGCATTTTCAATACGCCAAAGAATGCTTCGTGAAAAATATTCAAACTCATCTTGCTTGTTCCTTTCACGCGGTCGGCGAAGAGAATAGGAACTTCCGCTATTTTAAATCCAAGACGCTTCGCCTTGTATTTCATTTCAATTTGAAACGCATAACCAATGAATTGTATGCCGTCTAAATTCATTTTGGAAAGGACATCGCGATGGTAACAAACGAATCCGCCTGTGCTGTCCTTCACGCCCAATCCCAAAATTAAATTGACATAGATGCTTCCGCCTTTGCTAATGACTCTGCGGTGCCACGGCCAATCGACAGTGCCACCTCCCTTCACATATCGAGAACCCACAGCTACGCCGCGATTCTTTTCGCAGGCTTCCAGTAAACGTGGAAGATCTTTCGGATTGTGTGAAAAATCGCAATCCATTTCGAAAATGTATTCGTAGTTGTTCTTCAACCCCCATTTGAATCCCGCTATGTATGCCGTTCCGAGACCTAGCTTACCGCTGCGCTCAAGGATGTGCAATCTTCCAGCAAATTCAGCTTGCTTTTCCTTCACCATTGCAGCAGTTCCATCAGGAGAACCGTCGTCTACAATAAGCAAATGAAACCCCTCGGGTTGATCGAGCACCGCGTGAATCATATCAACAATGTTCTCGCGCTCGTTGTAGGTGGGAATAATTACCAGTTTCATTTGCAACGCGAAAATACAACAGGCGCTAGGCAAATTCTAATTTCCGCTCGAATATTCCATTTCGGCCATATAACGGGCGTCGCGCATGATCATGGTATCGAGGGAAACCTTATTCACCTTGGCTTTTTCCTCAATGGCCTTCACCCAATTTGGGTCAGAAAGGATATTATTCTTGAATTTTTGCACGCGCAATTCAAACGAATCTATGTTCTCTTCCAAAACGAAATACTTGTAGGCGTTCGAAATAAATCCCCATCCCAACTTGTCCATGTTACACTCGGTTGCCATGATGAAGACAACGTCTGACTTCTCAATCTCTTTCATTTGTGAAAGGGGATCGGAGTTCGTGGTGATGCCTGAAGGTCGCTGATGCAACTGCTTGTTGTAGAAGTAAAAATTCAATTCAGAAAAAATATCCGGCGCCCATGGCAATTGCATCAAATTGAAGAAGTAACTGTCGGAAATCACTGCTACTTTGGGTTGAATGCCTTTGTTTCCAAAGTCTACGCTGTACTTCATGTTGACTCCCACCCGTGGATAAGCCATCGGAAGAACATCTATTGGCCAATACAAATTCATTCCCAAGCCAATGTCGTCGTCTACACTTTCCATGGTTGTTTGAAGCGGTAAATTCTTCTTGTCCCACCCAAACTCGTTCATCTCCTTTCCGAAAAGATTCATACAATAATTCACCAACGAATCGGCTGCTAAAGTTGCACCATATTGACTCCAATGAATACCAGTCTTTGGGAAAAGTGGTGCAGGCGTTTTGCCCTTCATTTCACGAAACCATTTTCCGAAATCGACGTGCTGAATGCCTTTTGCCTTCAATCCTTTCTGGTATTCCGAATAATAACTTCTGTCGGAAACCACAGGAAATTCATCGGGAATGTATTCCGGATAAAACGAAGCCTTCCCGGGATTTAATACTACCACTAGCTCAATGCCTTTTTCTTTCAATTTATTTTGAAGGGCATTCAGCATAACCAAGTTCGAATCGACTTTCGATTGACTCACCTCTTCCGCACCGCGAAAGGCATTGATGTATTTGATCTCGTACAAATAATCTTCTTTCCCGATAATAACTCCGTTGGCCTTTGCCTTTCCGAAAAGTGAATATGCAATCTGATTGTGAATGCGAACGGCAGTATTGCGAAATCCGAATTGTTCGTTGATGTAGTTGTTCCTGTTTTCTTGGTAGGTCCCGCTGAACCACGACTCTGCAGTCAATGAATCTTTTGCTGTTGGAACAATGGAACCGAAAAGATATCCCACTTCAACAAACGGTTTCACCATTTGAATCATGGGAAGAAACATTCCGAGGAGAACGATCGAGAACAAGACGGTATGAAAGCGGTTGTTCTTCATTAGAATCGGAAATAAATGAAGGGGTTAAATCCGCTTGCCGTGATGTAGCTCAACGACAAAACAAATAGGGCTGCTGAAACTACTGTCAATGCTAGATGTCCAGCGTTTCCTATACTTCGCTGACCGAATACGGCATCTTGAAATTTCGTTGTTTTTGGAAGGAGTAAGAAGAATGAAAACAAAGTCGCCAATGCGGCTATGAGCATCCATTCGGAATCAATTTTCACATCAACCGTTCCATGCGCAGAGAACATGGCTCCCACATATCCCCAAGCCAAGTGCAAATCTTCCACACGGAAAAACACCCACCCGATTACTACCACGACAAACGTGAACGCTACGCGTGTTAGTTTACCGATGGAACCAAACCAACGAATTAAAAATGCACGTTCTAAAACCAAGAACAGTCCGTGCCAAGCGCCCCAGATGATGTAGTTCCAAGAAGCTCCGTGCCACAATCCGGAAAGCAAAAACACTAACCATAGATTGAAATACAAACGTCCTTTGCTCACCTTGTTTCCACCTAAAGGAATGTAGAGGTAATTGCGCATCCAGCTACCCAAGGTCATATGCCAACGTCTCCAGAATTCAGTAATGTTTTGCGAGATATACGGATTGTTGAAGTTCTCTGGGAATTTGAAACCGATCATTCTTCCTATACCAATCGCCATGTCGGAATAACCGCTGAAGTCGAAATAAATTTGAAGCGTGTATGAAATCGCCGCCAGCCAAGCGGTTCCTGCGGCCAAGGTATTCGGATCAAGCGCACCAGCGCCTGTTTCGGCATTGCCATAGATGCTGTCTGCAAAGGCCGCCAGCGCATTGGCTATTAGAACCTTTTTTCCTAACCCGATACAAAATCTATAAAAACCGAGCAAACGTTCGGTACTGTTTTCTGTCTTCGAACGATCGGGAATTTGATCGGCAATGTCGTGGTACCTGATTATAGGACCTGCAATTAATTTCGGAAAAAGAATGATGTACAACTGATAGTCCCAGAAATTTTTCAAAGGCTTGTGCACCCTTCTGAACACATCTACCACGTAGGTCAGCGTTTCAAACGTGTAAAATGAAATACCTATCGGAAGCACCAACTTCGTCCACGGGATGCTGCTTTCCAACCCCACTCCCTTCATGGCCACATTCACATTCTCGATGAAGAAGTTCATGTATTTGAAATACACCAACAGACCCAAGTTCATGATAACCGAAAAAACCAAAAGTGCTTTTCTTTCTGTCTCGTTCTTGCTTCGATCCATTCTTCCCACCAAGAAAAAATCGATGAGGGTAGTTCCAATAATGACGAAGATAAATTTCGGCGCACCCCATGCGTAGAAGAACACGCTTGACAGCAATAAGAAGGCATTCTTGAATTTCTTCGGACATATCCAATACAGCAGCAGAAAGGCTGGGAGGAAGATGGTTAGGAAGATTGCTGAGGAAAAAACCATCTCACAAATATAAGGTGCTTTGAAAGTTAAGAGAAGGGAAGAAAAGTTAAGAAAGGGGAACAAATCACTTCGTGATCAATTCTTCGAATCAATCGCGTTGCGATCAATCGTTCCGATAAATCCGTAGGATTGATCACCGTAGGTGATTGATTGCACAGCAATTGATCTGACAACGTCAGATTGATCACCGCAGGTGATTATATTTGTTTCAAACAAAGAGAAATGACCCCCTTAGAATCCGCAAAAGAAAAAGCTGCACTTTGGAAAACATACGACCTAGACGCAGAGACACGTGTAGAGATTGAACGCATGGAGCGTGAAGACGAGAAGTTGTTTATTGATTCGTTTTATTCCGATTTGGAATTTGGGACAGGAGGATTGCGCGGCGTCATGGGTGTGGGAAGCATGCGCATGAACAAGTATACCGTGGGTATGGCTACGCAGGGATTGGCGAATTATATTTTGAAACACCATGCGCAAGTGGGTGGAGAGGGTTCGGTGGCGATCGCGTATGATTCGAGAAATAACTCGAGTTACTTCGCGCAAATTGCTGCAGATATTTTAGCTGAAAACGGCATACGCGTTTATCTCTTTTCTGAATTGCGTCCGACTCCGTTGTTGTCGTTTACCGTTCGTGAATTGAAATGCACTGCGGGTATTGTTATAACCGCTTCACACAATCCGAAAGAGTACAACGGGTATAAGGTTTATTGGAGCGATGGTGGGCAGATATTGCCGCCGAATGACAAAGGGATAATCACCGAGGTTAAGATTGCCATGACTGGCAAAGATTCTTCGAAAGATGCAAATGCTTTGCAAGATGTTGCACAAGATGCACCTTCGGTGCAAGATGCTACGCAAGATGCGATGCAAGATTCCTTCGGAAAGAGGGGAATGATAAACGAAGTGCCTCAGGCTGTTGAGGAAAAATATTTGGAATTGGTGCGCGGTCTTACCTTATCTGAAGAGGCAGTGAAGCAAGAGAAAGATATTTCCATTGTGTATACCTCTATACATGGTTCGGGGATAACGTTGGTGCCGAAGACGTTGTCTGCGTTGGGATTTTCGAATGTGAGTGTGGTGGAAGAGCAGGCGGTGCCCGATGGAAATTTCCCGACAGTGGAGTCTCCAAATCCGGAAGAGAAGTCAGCTATGAAAATGGCGTTGGAGTTGGGAGAGAAGGTGAATGCTGAATTGGTTTTGGGAACAGATCCAGATACCGATCGCGTGGGATTGGCGGTGAGAAATGATCAGAATGAATTGGTATTGATCAATGGTAATCAAGCGGGAAGCTTGTTGGTGTATTATCGTTTGTTGGTCGGAAAGGAAAAAGGAAAATTACCTGAACATCCGTTTATTGGAAAGACCATTGTTACCACTGAATTGATTGCGCGCATTGCGGAATCGTTCGGGGTGCCGTGTTACGACACGTTAACGGGATTCAAGTTTATAGCGGGACTCATTAAAGAAAAAGAAGGGAAGGAAAATTTCGTAGCGGGAGGAGAAGAAAGCTACGGCTATTTAGTAAGTGATTTCGTTCGCGACAAGGATGCGGCTTTGTCGGCGGTTCAGTTTGCAGAGATCGCAGCTTACGCGAAGAGCAAAGGAACATCGATATGGGGAATGTTGAAAGACCTTTACCTGCAACACGGCGTGTTTCAGGAAGAGTTGGTAAGCATTACATTGAAGGGAATCGACGGTGTTGCGCAGATTCAAAGCATGATGTCGCGTCTTCGCACCACCCCTCCCAAAACCCTTGGCGGAGTAGCCCTTGCAGAATTGCACGATGTGAAAGCAGGCACCTGCAAAAACATGACTACCGGAGAAACTACGACACTCCCCTATCCAAGTTCAGACGTCTTGCAATTCATCTTAACCGACGGCAGCAAGATTAGCGCTCGCCCGAGTGGAACGGAACCGAAGATTAAGTTTTACTTTTCGCTTCGCAAGGAAGTATCTTCTGCTTCTGAGATTTCTGAAGCGCAATTTGAGCTTATGCAGAGAATTGAGCTAATTAAAAACGAAATGCTAAATGCGGGGTAATTCCACTACGTGGGTAAATTAAAGTAAATAGCCTGCGGCTGTAATAAAGAGCAGTCGAGCTTACGACGCAGCGACTTAATTCAATTTACTGCGAAGCAATTTATCCTCCTTCAAATAAGTCCACTTGCGTGGGTAAATTGAAGTAAATAGCCTACGGCTGTAATTAAGTACAATCCAACTTACGGCGCAGCCACTTACTTTAACTTACACCGAAGGTATTTATTTCAATAGCCCCAAAAGATAGCCGCCGTACCCACTCTTCACCAACGGTTCCGCCAGTGCAATCAATTCCTCTTGATTGATATACCCCATCCGATAAGCAATCTCTTCAATACACGAAATCTTTTGGCCTTGTCTTTGCTCCATAACCTGAACAAACTGTCCCGCCTGCATCAATGATGCAAATGTTCCAGTATCCAGCCAAGCAGTGCCGCGATTAAAGACAGTTACCGTGAGTTGTCCGCGTTTCAAGTATTCTTGATTCACATCGGTAATCTCGTATTCTCCGCGTGCAGAAGGTTTTAGATTTTTAGCAATTTCCACTACTGAATTGTCATAGAAATACAATCCAGGAACGGCATAATTGCTTTTCGGTTGTGAGGGTTTTTCTTCAATGGAAATGACTTTCCCTTCCGAATCGAATTCCACCACACCGTAGCGTTCTGGATCGTTCACGTGATAGGCAAATACTTTTCCGCCAACTACTTCGGTGCTTGCTTGTAATAATTTGCTGAGCCCACTCGCGTAAAAAATATTGTCCCCTAATATTAAAGCGACTTTTTCTTTTCCAATGAATTCTTCTCCAATCACAAAAGCTTGCGCAAGTCCATTGGGTTCGGTTTGTTCAGCGTATTCGAAGGTGCAACCCAATTGAGATCCGTCTCCTAATAATTTTTGAAATCCGGGTAAATCGTGCGGCGTAGAAATAATCAAGATCTCACGAATACCCGCCAACATCAATACCGAAAGCGGATAGTAAATCATGGGCTTGTCGTACACCGGCATGAGCTGCTTGCTTACGGCCAAGGTTAACGGATGCAAGCGCGTTCCTGAACCACCCGCGAGAATTATTCCTTTCATGGCTTAACGATTAACGTATTGATTGTTGTAATAAGTCTGGTACGCACCTGAAGTGACGTTGTTTAACCACTCGGTATTGTTCAAATACCAATCGACTGTTTTTTCAATGCCTTCTTCAAACTGTAAAGAAGGTTTCCATCCCAATTCATTCATGATTTTGGTTGAATCTATGGCGTAACGCAAATCGTGTCCCGCGCGGTCGGTGACGAATTGAATCAGCTTTTCCGACTCGCCTTCCGTTCGATTTAATTTACCGTCTAAAATCTTACACAGCAATTTCACCACATCTATGTTCTTCCATTCATTGAATCCGCCTATGTTGTAGGTCTCTCCTATTTTCCCTTCGTGAAAAACTTTGTCAATGGCTTTTGCATGATCTTCCACGAACAACCAATCGCGCACATTCTCTCCTTTTCCGTAGACAGGAAGGGGTTTTTGGTGAATGATGTTGTGAATGATGAGTGGAATTAGTTTTTCTGGAAAGTGATTCGGACCGTAGTTGTTCGAGCAATTGCTTATGACAATTGGAAGTCCGTACGTGTTTCCGTAAGCACGAACAAAATGGTCGGAAGCCGCTTTGGAAGCGGAATACGGGGAACGCGGATCGTAAGAAGTTTCTTCGGTGAAGAAGTCTTCCGCGTTATGCAGTTCTCCGTACACTTCATCGGTAGAAACATGGTAAAAGCGTTTGCCTTCGAAGTTGTTTTTCCAATGTGCAACGGCTGCATTTAACAACGTAACCGTTCCAACCACATTCGTTTGCACAAACTCCATGGGATTCGTAATGCTTCGGTCTACGTGCGACTCTGCGGCCAAATGAATGACACCATCGAAGTTGTATTTGTCGAATAACGACTGTACAAAAGCGGCATCTGCTACATCTCCTTTCTCAAACGCGTAATTCGCAAGATGGTCCACATCTTTGAGATTCTCTAGGTTACCTGCGTAAGTAAGCTTATCAAGATTTACAACTTTGACATCGGCATGCGTCAACAAAAAATGACGAACCACATGCGAACCAATGAATCCGGCTCCGCCTGTGATAAGAATTGTTTTATACATTATAAAGAATTAATAAAACTCAAGCCAATGACTTTAAATCACTCTCAACCATAATTCGAATTAGCTCCTCTATTGACGTCTGTTTTGGGTTCCAACCTAAATCTTGCATTGCGCTTTTTGGATCTCCAACCAACTCTTCTACTTCACTCGGTCTATACTGTGTCGGGTCAACTTCAACTAAAATTTTTCCAGTTTCTAAATCAACACCTTTTTCATCTATTCCTACTCCCTGCCATTCAATTTTAATGCCTATGAGATTAAATGCCATTGCACAAAAATAACGGACAGAATAAGATATGCCAGTAGCAATTACATAATCCTTTGGAGTGCTATTCTGCAACATTAACCACATGCATTTAACATAGTCTTTAGCATATCCCCAATCTCTTTTCGCATCTAAATTTCCCAAATACAACTTATCTTGAAGCCCCAATTTGATTCTTGCTACAGACATTGTTATTTTTCTCGTAACAAAGGTTTCTCCTCGCCTTTCACTTTCATGATTAAACATAATTCCGTTAACCGCGAAAAAACCGTATGCCTCCCTATAATTTTTCGTTATCCAAAATGCATATAACTTCGCAACTCCATAGGGAGAACGAGGATAAAAAGGAGTTTTTTCATTTTGAGGAACCTCCGTTACCTTTCCATACAATTCACTCGTTGAGGCTTGATATATTCTACACGTTTTCTCGAGATTTGTTAAACGAACAGCCTCCAACACTCGCAAGGCTCCAAGAGCATCAACCTCGGAAGTATACTCAGGAACTTCAAAAGAAACTTTAACATGACTTTGAGCCCCTAGATTGTAAATTTCATCTGGTTGTATTTTTCCGATTATAGATATTAATGATGATAAATCCGTTAAATCGCCATAGTGCAATTCCAACCTTCTTTCTTTACTGGTATCAATAATCCAATTATTAAAATATAAGTGCTCTATTCTTTTAGTATTAAAGCTTGACGATCTTCTAATTAGACCATGCACCTCATAATTCATTTCTAACAAGAATTCAGCTAAATAAGATCCGTCTTGTCCGGTTATTCCTGTAATAAATGCAACTTTTTTTTTCATTCTTTAAATAAAGTCTATAATCGACAATCCGAAATTCGTCGAGGTAAAATTCCTTTCAAATCAAAAATTACTTTATCATCGCTGTTAATAAAATTATATTCAATAAATTCAGAATGTGCAACTCCAATTATTACACCTTGATACTCAGAAATCATCTGATTACTAACGTTTTTAATAAGATCTATTCCAAACTCTTGCTTTACCTCATCTACATTGGCCCATGGGTCATAAATATCAACAATACATCCAAATTGAATTAATTCAGAATGTATGTCTATAATCTTTGTATTCCTAACATCAGGACAATTTTCTTTGAATGTAATTCCTAAAATTAATATTCTTGCATTTTTTATTAGAATTCCTTTAGCTATAAGTTTCTTTATCATCTTATTTGCCACGAATTCCCCCATTCGGTCATTAACTCTTCTACCCGATAAGATTACAGCCGGATGATAACCCGCTTGCTCTGATCTAAAAGCGAGATAATAAGGATCAACTCCGATGCAATGCCCTCCAACCAGACCAGGTTTGTATTTCAGAAAATTCCATTTAGTACTTGCCGCATCCAATACTTCATGAGTATCTATTCCTAATTTGTCAAAAATAAGTGCTAACTCATTAACAAAAGAAATGTTTACATCTCTTTGAGCATTTTCGACTGCCTTGGAAGCTTCTGCAACTTTTATTGAAGTCGCTCTATATGTTCCTGCTGTGATAATGCTTTGGTACAATTTGTCAACCAAATCCGCAATCTCTAATGTACTTCCACTCGTAACTTTCTTGATACTTGTTAGAGTATTTACTTTATCACCCGGGTTAATTCTTTCAGGTGAGTATCCACAAAAAAAATCTATATTAAATTTCAATCCAGATTCCTGTTCTAAAACAGGAACACATTCCTCCTCAGTACACCCAGGATATGTTGTGCTTTCATAAATTACTATGTCCCCTTTTTTAAGTATTGATCCTATTGATTTCGAAGCAAGAATTAATGGACTTAAATTCGGTCTTTTACTTTCATCAACAGGTGTAGGAACGGTTACAATGTAAATGTTAGCAGACCCTAAATCATAGATTGCATTCGAAAGATACAATCCATTATTCTTCCATTTTTTTTCTTTTTTAAGAACTTCTAATAGTTCTGTACTATCAGTTTCCCTGGTAATATCAAACCCCGAATTCAGCTCATCGATTCTTTTTTTATTAATATCAAATCCTATTACGCTATATTTTTTACTAAATTCTACCGCAAGTGGCAATCCAACATAACCTAATCCTATTACTGCAATTCGTTTATTAGCTAACATACCCAGAATTTTCAACAAAGATAGAGTATGTTAACTTATAGAAAACTAAATTAGTTTGAAACAAAAATCTGCAAGAATTCAAAAATTGCCAACTCGCTAGTTTTCTAACAATGCAATTCTAATCACAGAACCCTCCGCAGGCGAACTCGAAAGCACATAGATCGCGCCTTTATGATAATTCTTCACAATGCGCTTTGCAAGAGAAAGTCCAAGACCCCAACCGCGGAGCTTCGTGGTGAAGCCAGGTTCGAAGATGGTTTTCCATTTGCGTTTCGGGATACCCTTGCCGCTGTCTTTGACGTCAATGTATACCTTGCCGTTGGCTTCGTGAATGGATACAGTTAGCTGTCCTTTCGCATCCATGGCGTCTACGCTGTTCTTCACAAGGTTTTCAATGACCCAACTGAACAAGGCGACGTTCACATTCACATTCGGATTGCCTTCCGATTCAACGAGAATAACGACTTCAGAGGATATACGGACGCGCAAGTAATCTAAGATTTCTTCCACCAAGTCTTTTGCGCCGACTGGCGTGAGCGCTGCTTCTGAGCCGATTTTAGAGAAGCGTTCTGTTATGGTTGAAAGGCGCTCGATGTCTTTGTTAAACTCATCGATGAGCGCCTTCGAAACGCCTTGCTGCTCGAACAAATCGCGCCAAGCCATAAGCGCAGAAAGCGGAGTGCCCAACTGATGCGCCGTCTCCTTCGCCATACCCACCCATACCAAATTCTGCTCGGATCTTCTAAACGTAGAGAACAACACATACGCCACAACTAAGAATACGCCTATGAGCGACAACTGTAAATACGGAAACAACTTCAACTGCTGAATGGTAGCAGAGTCGTCGTAGAAAATATACTGCGTTGGCCTTCCTGGAATTTTAATTTCAATGGGCTCATACCCTTCCTTCATTTCAGCCAAGACCTCATTCACATTGCATTTCAGCGTGTCTATCTTTCCAACCTGAACAACATTCATCTTCGTGCTGTCGGTAACAATTACAGGCACAGAAGCGGTGTTAATTACCGTTTCATTGAAGAACGAAGAAACCAAATCGTCGATGGTTTGCTTCAATTCTTTGTACATGTAACTGTTGCTGTAGTAAACCACAATGTTGACGTCTGGAAAAGCAATGGGTTTGTACTCTTGCTCGTACTGAAGACGCAATTCTTCTATGCGAACGGGATCTTTGATGTACACCGAATCGATGTTGCGCGAAAGCTGAAATTTATTTTTGTTATTGCAAACCAACAAAGGAATGCTGTTGTTTAGCGAAAGAACATCTACCGGAAATGTAAGATCTCCCCGCGCATCCGCAATTGCCTTCACTGCACGTCCCAAAACTTCCGCTTTGCTCGTTTCCTCGGAACGCAAGCTGTCGAACAAGACCTGCGTAAGCTTCACCAATTCTTCCTTCTTGCGAATGGCGCTGTGCCACAATTCGACCTTCGCTTTTTCTTCATCGCGAATGCGACGCGCAATGCTGTTGGTGTACCACAACGTAACGCCCGCAATGGTCGCTGCTAAAAGCAACAAGACCACTTTCCAACGTTGTTTATTCTGCAATACAGCCATGTTCTTCAATTATGATTTGTGTGCAAGGTCTAACAAAAACGCATATTCTAAGGCTACTTCCTTCAGGGCTTCAAATCTTCCAGACTTGCCGCCGTGTCCGGCTTCCATGGTGCATTTGAAAAACAATTTATTCGAATCGGTCTTCATCTCACGCAACTTCGCCACGTACTTCGCAGGCTCCCAATATTGCACTTGGCTGTCCCAATACCCTGTGGTTACAAGGGTATGCGGATAGTCCTTCGCCTCAATATTATCGATAGGAGAATAACTTAACATGTAGTCGTAATATTGCTTGTCTTTCGGATTTCCCCACTCGTCGAATTCGAACGTAGTAAGTGGAATGCTCTCGTCTAACATCGTCGTCACCACGTCTACAAATGGCACTGCGCTTATGATTCCGTTGAATAGCGAAGGCGCCATGTTGGCCACCGCACCCATTAACAAACCGCCTGCACTTCCGCCCATAGCGAACAAGTGCTTGCTCGCGGTGTAGTTTTCTTTCACCAAAAATTCTCCGCAAGCAATGAAGTCGGTGAAGGTGTTTCGCTTCTTCAATAATTTTCCGTCTTCGTACCAGTTGCGTCCCATGTCGCTTCCTCCGCGAATGTGCGCAATGGCAAAAACAAATCCTCTGTTTAACATGGAAAGTCTTGCACTGCTGAATCCAGCGTCCATGCTGTGTCCGTAGCTTCCGTATGCGTAAAGCAGACACGGCGCACTTCCGTTGCGTTCGAAGCCTTTTTTGTATACCAAAGAAATAGGAACCTTCACGCCATCTGATGCCATTGCAAAAATGCGTTCACTGGTATAATCACTCGCATTGAATTCACCCAACACCGGTTGTTGTTTTTTCAATTCACGCTCGCGTGTTTTCATGTTGTAATCGAACACGCTTCCCGGGGTGGTCATGGATGAATATCCGAAACGAAGCGTCTCGGTATCGAATTCCGGATTTGCTCCAACTCCCGCGCTGTATGTAGGGTCTGGGAATTCGAGGTAGTGCTCTTCAGACTTGTCCCAACGTGTTACGCGAATGTGCGCCAACCCTTCGGTGCGTTCTTCCAACACCAAATATTCTTTGAACATCTCAACCGATTCCAACAACGTATTCTCGCGATGCGGAATCACTTCTTCCCAACTTTCTTTTTCGGTGGAATGAATGGGACATGACATCAATCTGAAGTTCTTCGCTTCCAAATTCGTGAGGACGTAGAACTTGTCTTCGTATTGCGTGATGCTGTATTCCAAGTCGCGTTTTCGCTTTTGAAACAAGCGAAACTCTCCTTTCGGGTTATTCGATTCTAACACACGATATTCATCTGAAACCGTTTGAGAACTGCCAATCATTAAGAATTTCTTCGTTTTCGTCTTGAAAACAAAACACGAAAATTCTTCGTCTTTTTCATCGTAAACCAAAACATCGGAAGCCGTATCTGTTCCCAATTCGTGACGCCAAATCTGACTGTCACGCAGGGTTTGCGCATCTTTCTTCGTGTAGAAAAAATGAAGGTTGTCTGAAGCCCACGTTGCAGAACCTGAAGTTCCTTCAATGACTTCGTTGAACATTTCTCCCGTTTGAAGATCGCGGACATGCAACGTATAGACTCTTCGACTTACTTCATCTATTCCGTAAACCATGAAGCGGTTGTTCTCTGAAATGCTCAATCCGCCTAGCGCCCAGTAATCTTTTCCTTTTCCCATTTCTGGACCGTTGATGAGAATTTCTTCTTCCCCGGTTTCCATGCTGTCTTTCTTTCTGCAGTTGAAGGCGTAGTCTTGTCCAACTTCAAAACGTGTATAATACCAATATCCGTTTTGCTTTACAGGAACAGAAGAATCGTCTTCTTTGATGCGGCCTTTCATCTCTTCGAACAACTGCTTCTGCAATTCTTCGGTGTGCTTCATTCCCGCGTCTACGTAGTCGTTCTCTTCCTTCAGATAAGCTAAGACATCGGCAGTTTGCTCGTCTGGAGTAGCAGCGTTTTTCTGTTCGTCTGAAAGGCGCATCCAGTAGTAGTTGTCGACACGGGTATGTCCGTGTTCCACCAATTCTTTCGCTATTTTCTTTGCACTCGGTGTCTTCATGATAATCTATTTTGAAGTTAGTGATTCGCCCACGATGAGGTCAATGGGCGATGTTATTTTAATGTTTTCCAAATTTCCTTCCACCAAAAAAACCGAATGACCGTTCGCTTCCACTACGGAAGCATCGTCGGTGAACAACGGGCTGAAAGGCTTGCTATACGCCTCTTTCAACACAGTAGATTCAAAACATTGGGGAGTTTGAATGCGTTTGTACATCGAACGATCGACACTCTTGTTGAAAATACCATGCACTTCACGAATGGAATCGTTGATCGGAATAGCGGGTACGACAGCGTTATGTTCATTCAAAGTATTGAAGCAACGCGTGAGTGTTTCGTGCGAAACAAGCGGACGCACTGCGTCGTGAATAGCAATATGTTCTACGTCGGAAGAGACGGCTTCAATGCCGTTTCTCACGCTGTGAAAACGTTCTTCTCCGCCAGCAACGACGGTGTGTTCAGGAACATCTTCAAACTGAAGACACAGGTCTTTCCAGAATGAAATGTAGTCGTGGTGCATGACTACAATCATTTCGAAATTCCGATTGAACGAAAAGAAATTTCGAAGCGTATGAATGAGAATGGGCGTGTTGTTGAGTGTTAGGAATTGCTTCGGAAGGGGGCTTCCCATGCGGGTTCCGGTGCCTCCTGCGACAAAAATGACTGCTTGTTTCACTGTGTTCATGTCGCAGAAATTAATCTTCTAAATGCGTTGGATATATCACCTCATTGGCTGGAACGGTAGCATTCACGCGCTTTCCAACCACTAAATTTCGTTGTGCCCATTTGAATCCATCGCCAGGAGAAAGCATGCACAAATCGGATTCTTCAATCACACTTCCCGCAGGAATATCTTTCACCGCGGCAATGCTGCGCTCTAACTTCAATCGAGCAGAAGCCACTGAATCTTCGATCTTCATTTCCACTTCACCCATAGACAATTCGAGTTCTCGAATGTCGCGCACCATGCGACGAATACCGTCGGGACCCAACGAACCTTTTTGGTCGGTGCCTTTCAAGTTGCGGTCGGTGGTGATGTGTTTTTCAATGATGGTTGCACCCATGGCAACTGCTGCCACCGGCGTAAAGATGCCGAGGGTATGGTCGCTGAAACCAATGTTGTACTTGGGGTAATTCGCTTGTAAAAAACGAAGGGTATTGAGGTTCACGTTCTTCGGCTGCGTCGGGTATTCACTCGTGCAGTGAAGAATGCTGATGTTCGAATGATAATGCGAAATGGTGTCTAACGCGTGATCGAGCTCTTCTTTCCCGGCCATTCCAGTTGAAAGAATAATTGGAATTTTGGTTTCCGCAAGGGCCTCAAGCAAAGGCAAATTGGTTAAGTCGCGACTGGCTACTTTCAGATAATCGGGCGTGAATCGTTTCAACAAAGAGAGACATCCGCGTGCGCAAAGTGTTTCCACAAAATCGAGTCCCTTTGCTTTGGCGCAGTGAAACAACTCTTCGTGTTGTTCGTCGTTGAACTCAAGAAAGGCGCGGTGTTCGCCATAGGTGGCACCGAAGGAATGTGGACTGTTGTAGGGGGCATTCATTTGCGACTGACTGAGTTCTTCGTTCAGGTCGCGCTTGGTGAACTTCACGGCGTTCATGGGTTTCAGAGAAAGCTGAAAATAATCTTCAACGACGGGTTGCGCCGCAAGATCCATGATCTCCTTCGCCAGTTCCACGGAACCGTTGTGGTTTTGTCCTATTTCTCCGATTATGTAGGTCACCTTACAAAGATAGTATTATTCACGGGGTGAAAGTTGCTAAAGCAAGGTTCTGCGAAAGGTGTGTTACAAGATTCTATCGAAAGATGTTTCACAAGGTGCGGAGCAAGATTCTGCGAAAGATGTTTCACAAGGTGCTTCGCAAGGAACTGAGATTGTTATCGTTTGAAGAGGGGAACAGTGGAGCAGGGTTCTCCATACATGATGCGGTTGGAGACAGGTTGCAGTTTTTGAGAAAGTTGAATGTAAACTTCTTCTGTTAGTCGAAGGGAAGTGCAGCCCTTAACGACTACATTTTTATCTTGAAATTTCGAAATATCCAATTGTTGAATAAAGGCTAGTGCTCTTAGTGTGTCTAAATTTTCTGGAGATGAAAAATGACATTGGGCATTCACTTCGGCAAGTTTCAATGCCAATAGCATGTATGCCCAAACGGGTATAATGGCATCTACCGAACAGTAAATAGCTACTATTTTATTCTCGAAAACGGAAGTGTCTAATGCAGAAACAAATTCACGAAAATCCTTTTCTTTCAGCGCTATGCCTTGCCACAACTGCGGAGCAATATCTATTGTCGCACCTGCAAACGTTTCTACTTCTTCAGCTATATCTAGCGTAATGAGTTTACTATTTGCAACTTTGTTTTCTATCATGTTTCAAAAGTACTTTATTCTGGTGAAAGATTTTTCAAAAGATGCTGAAGGCAAGATTCTGCGAAAGGTGTGTTTCAAGATGCCGGAGGCAAGATTCTGCGAAAGATGACAAGCAAGAAGCCTGCGGCTAGAAGCATACACTTACGACGTATCTTTCAAGGAATCTTGTGAAACATCTTGCAAAGCTTGGGAGGAAGAATTGAGATTGTCTTTCCAAAGAGAAAGAAATCTTAATTCGCGTAACGCTCACTCACAAAATTCCAATTCACAACTGTGAAAATAGCCGTTAAATAATCTGCTCGTTTGTTCTGATATTTCAAGTAATAGGCGTGCTCCCAAACGTCGATGCCAAGGATTGGAGTGCCTGGCTTGTCAACGACCTTCGACATAAGCGGATTGTCTTGATTGGCAGTTGACGTAACGAACAGTCCGCCTTTAGCGTCTTTGCATAACCACACCCATCCACTGCCGAAACGTGACTTCCCTTCATCGGTCATAACCTTTTTTAGGTTGTCAATACTTCCGAAGTCGCGCTGAATTGCGGCGGCTAATTCCTTACTTGGCTCTCCTGCTGTGCTTGGAGCAGACAAACAATTCCAGAAAAAAGTGTGATTGAAATGCCCGCCGCCGTTGTTGCGAATAGCCATGTCTTTCGCATCTACTGCCGCGCACAATTGCTCAATTGTAAGTTTCGCGTACTTCTGATTTGCCTCGACCTTCATGGCAGTATTCAAATTTGTGACGTAAGCCAAGTGATGCTTATCGTGGTGAATATGCATGGTCTCTGCGTCAATTGCAGGTTCCAAGGCCTCATAGGCATAGGGCAATTCTGGGACAATCCAATCCTGAGCGAAGCTCATTGTTCCACAAAAAAGAAAACCTACAGCAAGCAACAAATTTTTCATAGTTAGCGTTATTGGTTCGTTCGAACAACGAGTTGTGAGTTACTTCACAACTCCTTCCCAAAAGTAGTTCATACACCGTGTACTTTTAAACTAAGAATGGAAGAAGTAAAAGAAATCGATGGAGGAGCAGTTCTTCAGGAAAATAAAAAACCGAAGAAGCGCTTCAAGTGGATCAAGCGCATATTCTTAGGCTTGTTCATCATTGCCGCGCTCTTGTTCTCGGGTTTGGTTATTGCGGTTACCGTGTACGAAGATGAAATTGTAACCTACGCCCTTCAAACCGTGCAAGGAAATTTAAAAACGAAGTCCAGCATTCGCGAAGCAGACCTTACCCTTTGGAACAACTTCCCTTCTGTTTCCATTCGATTCAAAGAGGTCTATGTGGAAGAGAATTCTTCCGCGCACGATACGCTTTTATTTGCCAAAGAATTGTACTTGTCTTTCGACATCGTTGATCTTTTCAGCGGGAAGTACAACATTGATGAAATTGAAGCGAAAGACGGCACATTCAACATGCGGGTTGACAATAAGGGGAAGATGAACTGGGACGTTTGGAAGCCCGACACTTCTTCCACCCCGAATGAAAAATTTAAAATTCATTTGGAAGACATTGTAGGTGAAAACATATCTTACCTCTACGAAGACGAACAAGAAAAAACGTTCATCGATGTCAAACTGAATGAACTGCAAGCTTCCGGAAAATTCACCGAAAAACAATTCCTTCTCGACATTGAAACGAATGCCTTCATGAATGTGTTGTATGCTGGAGAAACAGAGATGCTTCGCAAGCGAAAGATTGGTCTCGATTCAGAGATGCAAGTGAATCTCGATAACAATACGTTCGTGATTCAAACAGGAGAATTCTTGCTAGAAGAAGTTCCATTAAATATCACTGGAAGCCTTGATTACGGTGAGCATCCGAGCATTGATTTACACATTGCAGAAACTGAATTGGAGTTGAAAGAAGGAATCTTGTTGCTTCCGAATTCCATGCAAGTACAGCTTCAGCCCTACGCTCCTGCGGGTAATGTTCATTTCAATTTCGATATGAGCGGTCCGTTCGAAAACCTTGCAATTTCTTCCAAATTTTCAGTGAAAGACGGTGAGTTGGTTGAAATAAATTCGGGCGCGGATTTGCACTCGATTCAACTCGATGCGAATTATGTGTTGAAGGAAGGAACAGACAGTGTGACCATAGCTAACTTCCAGTCTGTACTGGGCACAGGGACACTTAGCGGAAAAGGAAGCATTCGAAATTTGAGCGACCCTGTGTTGAATCTCGCAGTGAATGCCGAAACCAATTTGGGCGATGTGAAAGGTTTCTTCGGCTGGGATTCGCTTGCGGTGTGCGACGGACAAATTTCTGCGCAATCGACTATTCAAGGAAAGATCGCTTTCCAAGAAGCCGATAGTACCTTCGACTGGTCGCAACTGCATTTAAACGGAAGAGCGCAAGTAACAGAAGGGAGCTTTCAATGGGCGACTTCGAATGGTCTTTTCAAAAATATAAATGGAGCATTTTTACTGAACGGTTCCGATGCGCGTGTAGAGCAATTGAACTTCAACATAAACGATAATTACTGTAATTTTTCGGGTGAATTCTATTCGCTTATTCCCTTCTTCACCACAGACAATTCGGTGCTTACGGTGCAAGCGCATTTGTATTCCAACAGATTGGACTTAGAGAAGCTGTTAAGCGCAGCAGGCTCTTCCGATAGTGAACTTCAAATTGCATTGCCCACAACAGTGAAGCTGAATTTAACTACGCAGATAGACCAATTCTTATTCAAGTCTTTCAACGCTTCCAACATCAAAGGAACCGTGAATTATGCGAATGGAAATCTTACCATTTCTCCGCTGAGCATGAACCTTGCGAGCGGCAGTCTAGCCGCCGACTTCAGCTTGTCTCCAACGAGTAATGGACAATTCGGTGTGACTTGCACTGGAGCATTGAATAACATAGACATTCAACAATCGTTCTTACTGTTCGATAATTTCGGACAATCGTATTTAACGCAAAACAACATCAAAGGAAACGCAACCGTGTTGGCCGATTTCCAGACAACATTGGGCGCAGATTTAAGTGTACTTCCGAACAGCATTAAATCTGATTTGCAGGTGAACATTGAAAACGGTGAGCTTAATGATGTTGAGTCTTTTCAATATCTCATCACCTACATCAAAGGAAACAAGTGGATAGCTCCGTTGGTAAAGGAAGATGATTTCGCAGAGAAACTTCGTCACATTAAATTCTCTACGCTTCAAAATTCCATTCACATTGAAAACTCGATAATTTCATTTCCTTTAATGGACATTGAATCGAGTGCCATGTCGATAACCATGGAGGGAACGCATAGCTTCGATAATGTGCTCGACTATCGCATCGGTTTCGACTTGAAAGAAGTGTTGCTGAATGCTTCTAGCACAGCGGGAGAAAAGAGCGGAAGACAGATCTATTTGTACATGCGCGGACCCATTGACAACTTAGAATTTGGCTTAGATAAAGACGCCCTTCGCAGCGATCGTGTTTCGGCAAAGCTGATAGAAAAAGAAAAATTAAATCGAATTTTCTCCAACGCCTTTGCCTGGAGAAAGGAACGTGAAAGTAATCGCGAGAGTACTCGTGAGCCCATATTTTCCGGACTTCGAAATGAAAAACCGAATGAACCTTCGGTTGTAAAACCACCCATTCAAGAACGCATTGCTCCATACATAAAAGACAATGTTACTCCGGAAGCCAAAGCGGCAAAGGAGAAGAAAACGCCCAAGTGGCTTCAAGAGAAACAAGAATACGAAGAGGAAGAATGACCCTACCGGAAGCTTTTGTCAACCGTCTGAAAACGCAATTTCCCGCCGAGTGGGAACTCATGATTCCCGCATACGACCGCGAGATTCAGACCTCAGTGTTAACACATCCAACGAAATTCAAAAACACTTCCATTCAAGGCAAGCCTGTTGCTTGGAATGCGCTTGGTCTGTTGTTGGAAGAACGCCCGAAATTTACTTTCGATCCGCATTATCACGCTGGAGCATATTATTCGCAGGAGGCGAATTCAATGCTCATTGGACATTTGTTTCAGCATGCCATTCAAGAAATTGAAAATCCCGCTGTGCTCGATCTCTGCGCTGCTCCAGGTGGAAAGAGCTTAATCTATTCTACCCTACTTGGCGAAAACGGTGTTTTGGTAGCGAATGAAGTGATGCCCCAACGTTTAAGCATACTTCGTGAAAACCTTGACAAATGGGGCATTCCGAATGTATTCACGTTGGGAATGTATCCGAATAAAATTCCTTTTACCCATGCCTTCGATGTGGTTGCTGTAGACGCTCCGTGCAGCGGAGAAGGTTTGTTCCGTAAGCAAGTCGACTATCGCGGCGAGTGGAAAGAATCGTTTGCACAAAGCTGCGCTATTCGTCAGCATGAAATACTTCAAGAAGCTGTTCGCTTATTGAAGCCAGGTGGTTACTTATTGTATTCAACATGCACGTTCGCACCTGAAGAAAATGAAGACATGCTTCAGTATTTAAGCGATGAATTTCAACTTGAAAATATACCGGTTGAAATGCAATCAGATTGGAAAGTAGATGTCGTAAAATGCGCTGCTGGAGAGGGATACCGAATGCTTCCGCACAACACACCTGGCGAAGGATTCTTCTGTACGCTCTTGAAAAAGCCAGAAGGGCAATCTGAAAAAACGCGCTTCAAACCGAACATGAAAATTGTTCCGTTGAATGCAAAAGAACGCGCCACTACGAATGTCTTTATTCGTGAAGATGTTGCGCTGGTTAAAAATGAAAAAGGATTGGTATTTCTCGATACCCTTCAACATACATTCAAAGATCTTTGGCGTGCGATGCTACCGAATGCAAACGCGGGAACGCTTGTGGGCGAGTTCATGAAAGATAAATTCATTCCCGGTCAAGGTATTGCGAATACTGGCGTTGAAGCGCATTCGGTTAAAAAGCTAGAGCTGTCTTACGAAGACGTGATTCGTTATTTGAAGAAGGAAGTGATACAGGTTGAAGCCGAGGCGGGTTTTGTTTTAGTCACCTTCGAACAACAAAATATTGGATGGGGTAAAGTGGTTGGAACCCGCTTGAACAATAACTATCCGAATGAATGGCGGATTCGTTCTTAAGACGTTTTTTCTGGAATTTGCTTGTCGAAATCTTCGATTGCTGGAATAACGGTTTTCGAAAAATCGTTCACCGGTTCGTACACAATTGAAGCGTCTTTTTGCGATTGCGGAATCATGTGGAACTTGTCGTCAAGTGCATGCAGCATGACGAACAGCGAGCTAGTTCCAAGTAGATACTTCGCCAATGAAAATGTTGCGCCCAAAGCTTTGTTCCACTTCTCGCCACTTCCCTTTATGTTTTTCGAAATAAGTTTTCCGAGGAAATACATTCCAATGACAACAACCAAAAAGATTCCCAAGAACACCCCTACTCGCGTGCTTATTGAACCGTCGGTTGCACCGATCATTTTCGCAACAGTTTCAGACAAGTACACTGCAGCGTAAATGCCCACAAAGAAGGCCAAGAACGAGAACAATTCCGAAACGAAACCGTTCATCCAACCGCGCCAAAGTGCCCACACCAAGATGAGTACTAGAATTATATCGAGATAGCTTACCACATTTCGAAACTAATCTAATTTTCAAGCCTTTCTGTTTATGGCTTCAGTACTTTTTCACTTCTGAATGTTCAACAAATCGAGTCTAAGTTTCGGCTTTTTGGCTTTGCTTTGTAAGGTGAACGTACGTCCGAAAAAACACCTGGGTCAGCATTTCCTTTTGGACATGTCTGTCTGCGAAAGAATTGCTGAAGCCATTACTGGCGTTGGCGAAACAAAGAAAATTGTAGAGGTGGGTCCGGGAACGGGTGCACTCACACAATTCCTCATGAAACTTCCTTACGAGACTTCTGTGGTGGAAGTAGACGATGAGTCTGTTGCGTATTTGAACGCCTACTATCCGGCGCTCCGTGGAAGAATTTACGAGGAAGACTTTCTTCGTATGAATTTGAAAGAGCGCTTCGGCGACAATTTTTGTGTGGTTGGAAATTTTCCGTACAACATTTCTTCGCAAATTTTATTCAAGGTTCTTGACGAATGGGAATGCGTTCCCGAGTTGGTAGGAATGTTTCAAAAAGAAGTGGCAGAGCGTGTGGCTTCGGGCCCTGGCAGCAGAGACTACGGCATCTTGTCGGTATTGCTTCAGGTGCACTATGAAATCAAATATCTTTTCACTGTTGAACCGGAAGTATTCAATCCTCCGCCCAAAGTGAAAAGCGGCGTGTTGCGCATGCAGCGCAGACCTGCGCCGTTGGTGACTTCTCAACAAAAAGAATTCAAGCAGGTGGTTAAGTTGGCGTTCAACCAACGAAGAAAAACCATTCGCAATTCAGTGAAGTCGTTGCTTCAACCGGGAATAACTTCGGAGAACGATTTGTTCAACAAAAGACCGGAGCAATTATCGGTTGAACAATTTATTGAATTGACTCGCATTCTCTTCCCAAACAAATAACACATTCAGCTTAAATTAGCAACATGGCAGCATTGGTAACACTTAATGAATTCGTAATGGAACGTCAGTCAGACTTTCCTTATGCATCAGGCGATTTAACGCGACTACTTACCGACATTGGTATAGCAGGAAAGATCATTAACCACAAGGTGAATAAGGCGGGTCTTCAAGATATTTTGGGCGCAGCAGCGAACATTAATGTTCAAGGCGAAACGCAAATGAAGATGGACGTGTTCTCTGACGAAACATTGTTGAACGCGATGCGCTGGGGTGGACAAGTGGCGGGAGCAGGAAGCGAAGAGAATGAAAAGTATTTCGCGTTTGATCAAGAGCATTGCAAGAAAGCGAAGTATGTGATCTTGTTCGATCCGTTAGACGGCTCTTCGAACATTGATGTGAACGTGAGCATTGGAACGATCTTCTCCATTTTCAGAAGGAAAAGTAGCATTGGTGATTTGGCGAATGTGAACGACTTTTTGCAAAAAGGAGATGAGCAAGTTGCCGCTGGATATATCATTTATGGAAGTAGCACAATGCTCGTTTATACGACCGGTCATGGTGTGAATGGCTTCACCCTTCAACCGAGTATTGGCGAGTTTTTCCTTTCACATCCGAATATGAAAATTCCGGAAGACGGCGCCATCTATAGCATGAACGAAGGAAACTTGAACTCGTGTGAAAAGGGTGTTCAAGAATACATTGCTTGGTGCAAGGAAAGCGATAAGAAGACGAATCGTCCGTATTCTGCGCGCTACATTGGATCCTTGGTAGCAGACTTCCATCGCAATTTGATTAAAGGTGGAATTTATATTTATCCGGGAACTACGAAAAACAAGAGCGGCAAATTGCGAATGCAATATGAATGCAATCCGCTGGCATTCATCGTAGAGCAAGCGGGTGGAAAAGCAACCGACGGCCACCGCAGAATTATGGAAATTGTTCCAACCGATTTGCACCAACGTTCTCCTCTTTTCATAGGCTCGAAGAACATGGTGGAAAAAGTAGAAGGGTTAATTAAACAACACTCGTAAGATGCGCACTGTTTTCTTGCTTTGCTTTTTGTTCTTCGGAATTTCAACATTCGGACAAGAATCTTTTGGAAGAAATTCTTCCTTGAAAGGAGCCTCGCAAGAAAAATTCAACAACAGAAAAATCGTAAAAAAGCTTCGCACGCTTGACAACCAAAGGGCTGTTGCTATTGGGTTAGACGTGAGTTTGGGGCTGTTCGGTGTTCATCGCATGTACCTTGGAACAGACTTAAAAGTTCCTGTCATTTATACCACTACCATTGGAGGAGGTGGCGTTTTGTGGTTGGTAGATTTGGGGTTGTTAATCGCTGTGAAAGACCTCACGCCATTCAAGAATAATCCGAATGTGTTTATGTGGAACAACGCTCACTAAATCATGACTGAAGGCTTATCTGTTGTGCTCATTGCCTTCAACGAAGGTCATCACATTGCAAAATGTTTGTTGGCGGCACAAGAGGTAGCCGATGAAATTATTGTGATTGATTCAGGGTCTACTGATAACACCGTTGATGTGTGTAAGGCCTATGGAGCAAGGGTTATCACCAATCCATGGTGCGGATATTCCGAACAAAAAAACTTTGGAAACGCGCAAGCTTCATTTGATTGGATATTGAGTTTAGACGCGGATGAAGTGTTAAATGAAACACTTATTCAATCGATACTGAAGTGGAAACATACGCCGCAGCCCGCGTGCTTCAAGCGCATGACCAACTATTGCGGAACGTTCATTAAACACGGCGGATGGTATCCAGATACAAAAGTTCGTCTCTTCAATAAGCAAGAAACAAAGTGGGAAGGAACCATTCACGAAGCGCTTCGTGGATTAACGAAAGAGAATACTTTTTTGTTGGAAGGAGATTGTTTGCATTACTCCTACTACTCTATTGAACAGCACTACGCACAAGCGGAAAAGTTCACCACCATACAAGCCGAGGATTTATTTCAACAAGGAAAAAAATCACCTTGGTACAAACGCCTTTTCAGTCCCATTTCGAAATTCGTTGTAGACTATTTCTTCCGTTTCGGATTTCTAGACGGAAAGGCTGGCTTCACCGTGGCGCGCATCTCAGCCTATGCCACACATTTGAAATACAAAAAAATTCATGAGCACATTCGCCTTTCCAAGTAGCATCGCTATCTCGCGCACAGACAGCATTGGCGATGTAATTGTGACATTGCCGTTGTGCGGTTTCATAAAAAAGTATTCCCCGAATACGCGCATTGTATTTATTGGAAGAAGCTATACACAGGCCATTGTAGAGGCTTGTCCGTTTGTTGATGAATTCGTGAATTTCGATAAGCATGCAGAAACTTCTTTGAAGGTTGAAGCCTGCGTCTTCGCCTTTCCAGATGCGGAAGTCATGCAGTGGGTGAAGGCGCAAGGCGTTAAGAAACGCATTGCAACTGGAAGTAGAATAGCTTCTTGGAAATTCGCGAATGACCGTGTTTTCTTTTCAAGAAAGAATTCAGACTTGCACGAATCGCAATTGAATTTTCATTTGCTTTATCCATTCGGTGTAAAGAACATTCCAACCCTCGAAGAAATTCGCGAATGGCATGTCTTAAAACCACAAGTGGCAAGCCCCATTCAACTCGAACCGAATAAACGTTCGGTTGTGTTCCACATGCTCAGTAAAGGCAGTGCTTTAAATTGGTCGTTGGAGCAATATCAAAAATTAGCATCACTTCTACCCGCATCAGAATTCAGCATATACATTACAGGGACCGTAGAAGAAGGCGTGCGCATTCGTCAGGGATTTCAATTCGATGAGCATATTGTAGATGTCAGTGGAAAGCTTTCCCTTCCACAATTAATAGCGTTTATCTCTTCTTGCGACATGCTAGTTGCCGCAAGCACTGGTCCGCTGCATATCGCTTCTGCTGTTGGTATTCACGCCATAGGTCTTTATCCGTCTAAACGCCCCATGCATCCAGGAAGATGGATGCCATTAGGAGGCAATGCGAGTTATTTGGAAGATGGAAATTCGGGGCAAAAAGAAAGCCTCGAGATTTCTCCCGAGGCTGTGCTGAAAAGGATCATATAGTCTACCTCAACTTTAAAACAGTCCCGAGCTTCAATTCAGCTCCGTGCTCTAGATTGTTCTTGCGTTCAATGCTACGAATACGAATGCCATATTGCTGGGAAATATCACGAATGCTTTCACCGCGTTTCACTTTGTGTTCCTTCACGCTTCCTTTGAGACGCTTGGGTTGTAGATAGACTATCTCCTTTTCTTGGAACACATGTCCTTCTTCAATATCGTTGTACTTCTTTAATAAACCTTCAGAAATCCCTGTTCTATCTGACAGTTCTTTAAGAGACTCTTTCTTCTTCGCGGAAACATACTTGATCCGGTTATTTGAAATATTAATTGCCACCGAATGTTCATTCGGTTTTTGCTCTGTGTCGAATTGTGTTAGCTCATACTTTTCAATCAGATCTATCAAGCTTTTTGCATAGGTTGGACTTGTAGCGTAGCCGCATTTCTTCAGGCCCTGCGCCCATCCTTTATAGTCTGTGATTTCCAAGGCGAATAATTCTTGGTAGCGGGGCTTTTTAAGGAATAGACTGTGGTCTTCAAACGATTGCTCAACAGACTTGTACTTACGAAAACATTCATTCGGTGCGTCGTCATCTAAATGCACCGTAGCGCCGTTCCAAGTGTCGTGGCATTTAATTCCGAAATGATTATTGGCCTCCACAGCAAGTTTTGATTTGCCACTGCCACTTTCAAGAATTCCCTGAGCCAATGTAATACTTGCGGGGATTCCATATTTACGCATTTGTTCCTGCGCGGCAGACGAATACTTTTGGATATAGGTGTCAGGAGATTGGGCCAGAGAGGCCGAGAAAGGGAGAAGAATCAGCAGGAGAAACAGAATGGGAATGAGAGAAGGCTTAATACTTCTTACGTTCCTTTTCAGAGCCATCTTCTTTGTAGAAAATCCACTCACCCACTTCTTTTCCATTTTCATATTCTCCTTCAACATATAGTTTTCCGTTTTCATGCCATGCTTTGTATTCGCCTTGCAGCACTCCATTTTCAAACGTATTCAAACTCCATTTGTTACCATTTTCATAAAACGTATAACATTCACCATGTCGTTTGTTGTCTTTAAATCGCATTTCAATGTAGCACTGCTGGCTGTTTGGATAGAATGCGCGTTCTCCAATTTTATTGTTTGTACCCTCTTCGAAATATCCAACGATGCGCATTCCATTTTCAGCGACCTTAATCTCCCTGGCTTCGGCATCGTCTAACGACGGGGTACATGAAGCGAAAATGATCGTGAAAATTGATAGTATCCAAAATATTTTTTTCATACAATTATTTTTTTCGTTCGATGGTGTAATTCACTAACAATTTCAAGGATGCTCGAGCAGGAGTGTCTTCAAACTGATTTAAGATTTCCAATGCCTTATCGCGGAATTCAAACATCTTTTCAGTTGCATAAACAAGTCCGCCAAACTCCACCACTTGGGCCATTAGCGCTTCTACTTTCTCCTTATCTGTATTGAACTTCCGAACGGTACGAATCAATTTCTTCGCGGTATCGCGATCGACTTTTCCCAAAACATGAATCAATGGAAGCGTTAGCTTTCTTTCCTGAATGTCAATCCCCACAGGCTTTCCAATAGCATCGGTAGTTCCGTAATCGAACAAGTCATCTTTGATCTGGAAGGCCATTCCCACGTATTCTCCAAACAACGCCAATTGCTTCACTTGCTCATCTGTAGCGGAAGTAGATGCTGCGCCGCTTTCGCAACAAGCTGAAATAAGTGAAGCTGTTTTCTGACGAATGATGTCGTAATAAACCTCTTCTGTAATATCTAACTTTCTTGATTTTTCTTGTTGAAGTAACTCTCCCTCGGCCATGTCCTTCACGGCTTTGCTCATAATTCCTAACAGACGAAACTGTTGGGTTTTCACGCTCAACGAAAGACCTCTTGACAACAAATAATCTCCAACCAATACCGCAATCTTATTTTTCCAAAGTGCGTTAATGCTGAAGAATCCGCGACGCATTTGCGCATCGTCCACCACGTCGTCGTGCACGAGTGTTGCGGTGTGCAGCAGTTCAATCATGGTTGCTGCCACGAACGTGGGCTCTTCTGGTTTTTCAAAAAGCTTCGCTGAAAGGAAAACAAAAAGCGGACGCATCTGCTTCCCTTTTCTTTTCACAATGTAATTGGTAACCTTATCTAACAAGCGATGTTCGCTTTTCATCTGTTCTTTGAAGAACGATTCAAACGCATTCATTTCGCCTTCAACGGGCGCTTGTATTTGGGATAGAGCTGACACGGAGGCAAATGTATAACAAGATTCTTACGAAAGATGTTGCACAAGATGCTGAAGCAAGATTCTTACGAAAGATGTTGCACAAGATGCTGAAGCAAGATTCTTACGAAAGATGTTGCACAAGATGCTGAAGCAAGATTCTAGAGAAAGATAATTCATCAGAACCTCTCTGTTAAAAAACAATTATACCCAAGGAAATAAGAATGAAGAAAACTTGTTGATTTGTAAAATGAGACTTTCAATCTTCGCGATATTGTTTTTCGTTAGTGCTTTGTCATTCGGACAGCGCAGAACGACCTTGAAAACGCTTTTCTATGAGCGCACTTCGTATATGCCGAAAGGACTTGTGGTGTCGATCGGGCCAACCTTTGCTTATGGAAAGAGATGGAATGCAACGGACACCATTGCTTCTCCAGATTTTTCTGCGGGTACCTACAAGGCCAGACCACGCATGGGTTGGACGGCAGATATTGGTAAATACTGGATCACGAACAAACTCTACTTCTTCAATCGATTCGATTTGAATGCTCATTACGTTCGATTCAATGGATCAGAGAAGTTCAATGGAATCGATGAATTCGGACAATCTATTTATGAAAAGCGCATTTTCCATGAAAATAGATTTGGACTCACTTTTTCAACCAGTAATATTACTCCGTTCGGAAAAGGAAAGTGGATTCAAAATGAATTCGGAATATTCGCCGATTACGCCTACAAACGTTCTACATGCGGCGAATACTATGCACTTCCGAGAGCTTACTCTGAAAAAATTCGTTCGCAATTGTATTATGGTTTAGGTTATGGTATGCTCGTTAACGATGGACTCTATGCCACCTTCGAAGTGGAAGTACCTGTGCTTCAAATTTTCCCAAACACCCTTGGCGACATTCGCATGGACTATTTCCATTCGCACTATTGTCCCATTGTTTTCAAAGCATCTCTGCTCTTCGCCAAACATAAGCCCAATCGTTCTTGTGAAGACGTGAACAAAGGTCCGAGCGACGTTAGCACCGACAAGCCTGGCAAACATGATGGCGGTGATCTTTTTGGTCCGGATATTAAAAAGAAGAAGAAGAGGAGGAGGTAGTTCCTAGATGCCGGAGGCAAGATTCTGACGAAAGATGTTTCACAAGATGCCGGAGGCAAGATTCTGACGAAAGATGTTTCACAAGATGCCGGAGGCAAGATACTTCGTAAGATTCTGACGAAAGATGCTACGCAAGCAGAGCGGCCTGGCCGTAGGCTTCTTTTGCAAAATCTTGTGAAACATCTTACAAAGTATCTTGCGATAAAATCTTGCAAAATCATTTGCATCAAATCCCTTAAATGTGGTATTTTTGCAGCCCAAACGACTTCTATTTAGATTTTTTCTAAATAGTTTTCGAAATGGGTAAACATGTTGAACGTGTTGTTGTTAAACTTTGACAAATGATTAAGATAACAGAAAGTGCGAAAGCACAAGTGGCAAAGCTGATTGCAGATGAAGGACATCCTTCGGATGCCTTCGTTCGTGTAGGCGTTGATGGTGGAGGTTGCAGCGGACTTATGTACAAGCTGGAATTCGATACTGAAATGAAAGACGGCGATCAGACCTTTGAAGACAATGGAGTAAAAGTGGTTGTAGACCGCAAGAGCTTCTTGTACTTGGTTGGAACCGAATTGGAATACACGGGAGGGTTGAACGGAAAAGGATTTGTGTTTAACAATCCGAATGCCTCTCGCACGTGTGGATGTGGTGAAAGCTTTTCAATCTAAAAACATATGGCTTACGAAGGCGATGAGTTGTTAGAAAACGTAACCTCGAAAGAGTACGAATTCGGATTTACAACCAACATAGAATCAGACAAAGCTCCGGCTGGATTGAACGAAGACATTATTCGCTTAATCTCTTCGAAGAAAAACGAGCCGCAATGGCTACTAGACTGGCGTTTAGAGGCATTCAAGATTTTTCAGAAAATGACTGAACCCGAATGGGCGCATGTGAAGTATGAAAAACCAAATCTTCAAGCCATCTCCTTTTACGCCGCACCTAAGCAAAAGAAGGTGTTAAACAGTTTGGACGAAATGGATCCAGAACTGCGTAAAACCATGGAAAAGCTTGGTATTTCCATTGAAGAACAAAAACGATTGAGTGGCGTTGCGGTTGATTTCGTGATGGATTCTGTATCTGTTGCTACTTCATTCAAAGAAAAATTAGGCGAACTCGGAATCATCTTTTGCAGCATCAGCGATGCCATTCAAGAGCATCCTGAACTTATCAAGCAATACCTCGGAACAGTAGTTCCGCGTACCGATAACTACTACGCAGCATTGAACTCTGCTGTATTCACCGACGGTTCATTCTGCTACATTCCGAAAGGCGTGCGTTGCCCCATGGAATTAAGCACTTACTTCCGTATTAACGAAGCAGGCACAGGTCAATTCGAGCGCACGCTACTTATTGCAGACGAAGAAAGCTACGTAAGTTATTTGGAAGGATGCACCGCTCCTCAGCGCGACGAGAATCAACTTCACGCAGCAGTTGTAGAATTGGTTGCTATGCGCGATGCTGAAATAAAATACAGCACCGTTCAAAATTGGTATCCAGGAGATAAAGACGGAAAAGGCGGCGTCTTCAATTTCGTTACAAAACGCGGAATGTGTGAAGGAGCGAACTCCAAAATTTCTTGGACTCAAGTCGAAACAGGCAGTGCCGTTACTTGGAAATATCCAAGTTGCGTGTTGAAAGGTGACAACAGTGTAGGCGAATTTTATTCCGTTGCTGTGACGAATCACTTCCAACAAGCAGACACTGGAACGAAGATGATTCACATTGGAAAAAACACCAAGAGCACCATCATTTCAAAAGGTATTTCTTCAGGAAGAAGTCAGAACTCGTACAGAGGTTTGGTTCAAATTGGAAAGAACGCAACGAATGCAAGAAATTTCTCGCAATGCGATTCGCTCCTAATGACCGACACGAGCGGAGCACACACCTTCCCATACATTGAAGTAAACAACAGCACCGCGAAAGTGGAGCACGAAGCAACGACTTCAAAAATTGGTGAGGACCAAATCTTCTATTGTCTGCAACGCGGACTTGATGAAGAGCAAGCCGTGAGCATGATTGTAAACGGATATGCAAAAGATGTATTGAATAAACTCCCAATGGAGTTTGCAGTTGAAGCACAAAAACTACTCGCCATTTCTTTGGAAGGAAGCGTAGGATAAAAAGATAACTATGTTAAAGATTGAAAATTTACAAGCGCGCATTGAAGAGAAAGAAATTCTCAAAGGACTTTCGTTAACCGTTGGTGAAGGCGAAGTGCACGCGATTATGGGTCCGAACGGATCTGGAAAAAGTACTCTTGCATCTGTTCTTGCAGGAAGAGAAGACTACGAAGTAACCGGAGGTTCAGTAACCTTCAACGACAAAGATTTGCTTGATATGCCCGCTGAAGAACGTGCAAGAGAAGGTCTGTTCTTAGCGTTTCAATACCCAGTAGAAATTCCAGGAGTAAGCAACATGAACTTCCTGAAAGCTGCAGTTGGCGAGGTTCGCAAACACAGAGGTCTAGAAGCACTCACAGCGAAAGAGTTCTTGCAACTGGTAAAAGAAAAATCAGAATTGGTTGAATTAGACGGTCAACTTGCGAACCGCGCAGTGAACGAAGGATTCAGTGGTGGAGAGAAAAAACGCAATGAAATATTTCAAATGGCGATGCTCGACCCATCGCTTTGTGTGCTGGATGAAACAGATAGCGGATTGGACATTGACGCGTTACGCATTGTGTCTGAAGGAGTGAATGCCATGCGCGACGGAAAGCGTTCGTTCGTTGTGATTACGCACTACCAAAGACTTTTGGATCATATCGTTCCAGACTTCGTACACGTCTTGTACAAAGGAAAAATTGTGAAGAGTGGAACGAAAGAATTGGCGCTAGAGCTAGAAGAAAAAGGTTACGACTGGTTAAAAGAAACGGAAGACGCAAAATGAGTATTGTAGCGGAAATAAAACCCACAAACACATTCAGCTTCAAACCGAACAAACATTCGGTTGCTGATTTTCCAATGCCCACTACTCGCGTAGAGTCTTGGAAATACACACGTGTTGGAGCCATTGATACCACTTGGAAACAAGCTGAACGCAATGCAAACCCAACAGTTTTAGAGCATGCCATTCGTATTGAAAACGGATTTATAACTCTTCCTTCAACCTGCATTGCAGGAATTCAACTTACGTTGGGAAAGAATCTTTCTGCCAATCAGCAAGAGACCATTCTTTCTGTATTGTCGAAAGAAAACAGAACAGATGTGTTCGATGCGATTTCTGAGAACGCTTCAAACGATCTTGTATTAATTGAAGTGGAAAAAGGAAAATTGGTTGAAGAAGTTTTAGCCATTGAATTGGGAAACTCTTCGAACATGTGTATGAGTGCACCATATGTATTCATCGTTTCGAAAGAAAACTCGGTTGCAAAATTCACCGTTGATTTCAAAGGAGAATCAGAGCAGTCATTTCATTTGGTGAATGTATACGCCCATGTTGAAGCATCTGCTCAACTCGAGATTCACCAACTTCAAAACACATCGAAGAACGAATGCATCTTGTTGAGAGAGTCTATTTCTCAAGCGGAAAAAAGTGTTTTCAAAATCACAACTGTTACTGCCAGCGGAACATGGGTGCGCAATGAGTTGAACATTCGTATTGAAGGACAACATTGTGAAACATTTCTAAGTGGAGCTTACTTCCCGAAGCAAGATCAATTGATCGACAATCATACGTTTGTTGACCATCAGGTTGCAAATTGCTACAGCAACGAGCTGTATAAAGGGGTGTTGTTTGAAAACGGAAAAGGCGTGTTCAACGGAAAAGTGTATGTGCACATTGATGCGCAAAAGACGAACGCCTATCAAAGCAACGCGAACATTATGATGAGCGACAACGCAAGCATGTTCACGAAGCCTGAATTGGAAATTTATGCCGACGATGTGAAGTGTAGCCACGGAACAACTACTGGTCAATTCGACGAAGAAGCTTTATTTTACTTGCGCGCAAGAGGATTGAGCGAAGAATCTGCGAAGAGACTTTTGGTTTCTGCATTTACTTCAGATGTGATGAACCGCATTTCCATTCCAAGTTGGAAGGAATACGTTCTTGCAACGCTTATTCAAAACGAAATCATAACCGAATAATCATTCGGTTTCAAAATATGGACAACGACACCCTTCAACATAAAATGAAAGAATTGAAAGCTCAATTCCCAGCGTTGAATCAAGCGGTATACGGACGTCCACTTGTTTATTTAGACAACGCTGCAACCACGCAGAAGCCGCAGCGCGTGATCGATTCGGTGACGGAGTATTACACAAAGTGGAATGCGAATATTCACCGAGGTGCGCATTTTTTAGCGAATGCCTCTACTGAGAAATTCGAAGCTACCCGCTCTGCGTTAGCTGAAATGTTGCACGCGAATTTCCGCGAAGAAATTATTTTCACGCAAGGAAGCACAGACAGTGTGAACATGCTTTCAACCATTTTAGAAAAAGAAGTTGAAGAAGGAGATGAGATCTGGGTAACAGAGATGGAACACCACGCGAACTTCGTTCCTTGGCAAGTGTTGGCAGAAAAGAAGAAAGCTGTTTTTCGATATATACCTATGACACCTTCGGGCGAATGGGATATGGATTACGCGAAAAGAGAATTGGGAAGCAAAGCGAAAATCGTTGCGTTCAATTACGTTTCGAATGCACTGGGAACCATTAATCCTGTTGAAGAATTAATAGCCCTTGCAAAGAGCACAGGAGCTTATGTTGTCATAGACGGCGCACAAGCGGTAGCCCATTTCGACATAAATGTTCAAGCCTTGAATTGCGATTTCTTCTTGTTCTCTGCTCACAAAATGTACGGTCCAACAGGGCTTGGTGTTTTGTGGGGAAAGAAAGAGTTGTTGGAGAAACTTCCTCCATACAGATACGGTGGTGAAATGATTCGTCAGGTATCTGTAACAGGAACCACCTTCAACGAACTGCCTTTCAAGTACGAAGCAGGAACTCCGAACATTGAAGCAGTGATTGCATTCAACGAATCCATTTCATTCTGCAAGGAAGTGGGAAGAGAGAACATGCATGCGCATGAATATTTCTTGTTGAAGACTGCAACAGCTCGATTGAAAGAAATAGAAGGAATGACTGTTTACGCAGACCTTCCGAATAAAGTAGGCGTGTTGAGTTTTAATGTGGAAGGCATTCATTCGGCCGATATTGGAACGTTGCTCGATCAGCAAGGTGTTGCTGTAAGAACGGGACATCACTGCACACAACCACTTTGGGAAAAGCTAGGAACCACGGGGTCTGTAAGAGCATCTTTTGCTTGTTACAATACCGTTGAAGACGTAGAACTATTTATTGCTGCGCTGAACAAAAGCGTAAATATGTTGAGATAATGATAGAGCAAAAGCAACAAGAGATAATTGAAGAGTTTGCATTTTTCGAAGAATGGATGCACAAGTACGAGCACATTATTGAGTTAGGAAAAGAAATGAAAGGCCTAACCGATGATGAGAAAAAAGACGACTTGCTTGTGGCTGGATGCCAATCGAAAGTTTGGTTGAAAGCATCGCTTCAAGAAAACGGAACAGTGAATTTCGAGGCGGATAGCGACGCTATTATTACACGTGGATTGGTGGCATTGGTCGTTGGCGTTTTCAATGAAGAAACGCCAGACGATATCTTAAAAGCTAACATTCATTTCATGAATGATATCGGATTGGTTTCAAACTTAAGTCAAACAAGAAGCAACGGGCTTTCAGCAATGGTGAAACAAATCTTGTTGTATGCCACAGTTTTTCAAGCACAACAAAAAAGCAATTAAATATGGAGAAGGCCGCATTAACAGAGGATATTATTGCCAAATTGAAAACCATTTTCGATCCGGAAATTCCGGTAGATATTTATGAATTGGGGTTAATCTATGGAATTGACATTGCGGAAGACGCTGCTGTGAAAATAACCATGACCCTAACCTCGCCTTCTTGTCCAGTTGCAGAAACATTGCCTCCTGAAGTAGAAGATAAAATCAAGTCGGTTGAAGGTGTTTCAGATTGTAAAGTTGAAATTACCTGGGAACCCACTTGGGACAAAAGCATGATGAGTCAAGAGGCTCAACTTGAACTTGGGTTTTTGTAATCTGTGTTTTGAAAAAAATATTTTTCATATCATTCTTACTCACGCAATTCTTTGTGTGTCTTGGGCAATCCTCTGTCAGAAACATCCAACCGAACAACAACAGCTGGTTCATGTATTTCGGTGATCATAAATTCTCAGAACATTGGGGAATTCATTTGGAAGCACAAATCAGAAGAAATGAAATCGTAACGAAACCTCTTCAACTTCTTTTAAGAACCGGTATCAATTATCACTTCGCGCCGAATGCTTTTGCAACTGCTGGATATTGTTACGTCCATACTTCACCTTATGGGGTATTCCCGGCTAAATCGGGTTTTCCAGAAAACAGATTTTGGGAACAGCTTCAAGTGAAATCACAAGCTGGACGAATTGAAATGATTACGCGTTTGCGCTTAGAACAACGCTTCTCGAAACTTCCTGTTGCACAGTCAACAGGAGAATACGCGCCAGGCGATGATGCATACACCAATCGGGCGCGTATTCTTGTGCGTCTATCTGTTCCATTCAAAGGAAAAACCATTGAAGACAAATCTCTGTACTTCTCTTGCTACGACGAAGCGTTCATCAACTTCGGAGAAAATGTGCAAGCCAACATCTTCGATCAAAACCGGGCATACGCCGCACTTGGTTACAAATTTACTAAATGGGGAAAACTTGAAATCGGATACATGAATCAACTCCTTATAAAGGCAGACGGAGTAAAGATTGAAAACAATCATACGCTTCAAGTAGGGTTTAGTTCGACCTTAGATTTCAGAAAGAAACATTCTTAAGAAAGATACTTTGTAAGATGCTTCGCAAGATTCTGATGAAAGATACTCTGTAAGATGCTTCGCAAGATTCTATCGAAAGAAACTTCGTTAGTGTATCCACTAGCCGAAGGCTTCTTGTAAAACATCTTGTGAAACATCTTGCGAAGCATCTTACCTTAGCCTTATGAGTGGGGAGAGTTTTTTATACATACGTATTGTTGGAATAGCTCTTTTGCTTTCAACTGTTTCGTGCGCAACGGATCAGGAGAAGGCACGCGACTACAACAACAAAATAACCGTTGAATTAGAGACCTGTGGTGTAGCTATTTTTCAGTTGGAAGAACAATTGGGTCAGCCGCAAAATCTGAATGAATTTTACTCGAAAGCTGAATCAACATTAAACACAGCAAAAGAGAATTTAACTGAAATTGGAAACTTCAAGGAAGACACACTTCTTGTTAATCCTGCACTCCGAACCGTAGAAAAATTTCAGGAAATTCTTTCAACGTATTACAAGCCACTTTGCAATTTGCATCAACTTCCACAAGAACAAATATCCTTCGCAACAACCGATAGCTGCAGGGTTCTGCGCATGTTCATTCAAAACGAATCGGTCTTCACACAACAAGATTTCGAAAACGCGCAACAGTCGTTTGCCGATAAGTACAAGCTTGATTTAGCGGAATAACTCAATCCTTCATTTCAGAAAAAATTCGACCCAAAATGATGGTCAATTTTTCTTCTGGAACGAGCGTTTGAAAGACCGGACTCTTTCCTTTCTCTTTCTCAACTCTGATCCCATTCTCATAGGGTTCTATGGCTAAAATGGTTTTGAAGGTCCATGTATTGTTTCTCACCAATCCATCGAAAATAAGACGTTGATTGGTAACATATAAAACTCCAACATCCAACTCTTTCATTTCATCTGTGGTAATTCGCTGCACCGCCGTTCTTCCTGCTCGGAAAGAAACTCCTTTCATAATTTTAAATCTCAAGGCAGGACCACCATAAGAAAATCCATGTGTTACTGTTCGTAGTTCATGCCACGAAACATTCGTTTTATAGTAACAGACTTCATCCTTTTTTAGATTTATATCGACAGCCATAGGCACTAAAGGAGCATTCTCTAAACTCCAATTTTCCTTAAATCCATCAATGATTTTTTGTGAATCTTCCTGAAAGGAATAGTTAACTCCCAAACTTGAACACGTCGAAAAGAATACATCTAATTCACCCGGACCAACTCGCTTATCGTCAATTATTCCTTTGATGAGTCTATTGGCAATTTCAGAAACGTGCTTTTGAACTAGACTTGAGATTGCCTCCTCCTTCAAAGAAAAAGCTTCTTGAATTTTTAATAGAATCGCTTTCTCCTCATCAGACAACAATTCGTCTAGAACGAACTTCGCATACAATTCATCATATACTTTCAATCCCGAACTTGTATAGATCTTTTCTTTTTCTTCATTCGTTATGCAAAGCAACGCAGCTAGGTGCTCGAGCTCTTCAACTTCAGAAGCGGAAATTTCAGAGTCTGCAAGGAAGAAAGCAATCGCCAGAACAAAACAATTCCGTAACTCTTCATTAAACTCCTTCTTCCAATCTTCAATTTTATAAGTCTCGCAAATCGACAAAACGTGTTCTTTTGTTACACCTAAAATGCCGCGTTCGGCAAGAAGATTATTGAATTCAATAAAGGCATTCATCGAATTTTTCGAACCCGAAATGCGTTGCCAAAAACTAGATTCTAGTAAGGGTTTTTTCTCGAATAATTTCATGAGAACTAAGATAGTCTAAAGTTATGCTGACGAATAAACAGCATATAACTTATAGGAATTTGGCATAAACATGAGGTGCCAAGTGGTTTTTCCTTTGGCTCAAAATTAATTGAGTCATGAAAACCAAAAAAACAATTCTCTCCCTCTCTCTTTTGCTCGCGCTCTATTCGTGCGAAAAAGAGAAACCCATTCCTAACATTCAATGTCGCGTTGTTGAGCAAGGCTCTAACGTACCTATACCCTTCGCAGAAGTGCAATGGTATGAAATCGAAGGATTCGGAGGTTCCATCAACTATGTCCCCTCCTTCATTTCAATTGCAAATGAATCGGGTGAATTCGAAATGCCGAAAGATGCAACAGTCGATGTTGCAAAAGCAATAGCGAATTCAGCTAATCAGTATTCTGAATTCGGATTCACCGACGTTTCCTTTTTCGCAGGAAGCTCTTCAATTAGTATTCCCGTTTCATGCAAATCCACACTGCGTCTTCAACTCATAGACGATGCGAATACACCGCAGAACATAGTAGGCGCTTCTTTCAAAGTAAACAACGGCTTTCGAGGAGTTACGCAACAGGCAGATTTAGCTGGTCACGAAGATGAATGCTTCTTTGAAGTCCCTGCCCATTTCCCCATTGAACTAGAAATAAAAAAGCATTACGCCTCTGGAAATTATTCTTCGGAATGGATAACCATTGAGCCCATACAAGCCAATGAAATCAGTACATACACCTTATACTATTAAACCCATGAAAAAAATCTCTACCCTTTTTCTGTGCTTTTGCTCTTTGATAAATTTCGCGCAGAGCACCTACACACCTGTTATGAAATCGACAGCGTTCAGTCAAAACTTATCTAAAAACAATTCGCTTGTTTTTTCAAAAAGTCAAGCTGCAAAAGATGCATTTCTTTTTCTATGTGGAAAAGATTCAACGCATCTCTACTTCCCAGATTACGCGAACCACATTCGAAATCTTCCAAATGAAAACAACACAACCCATCTGGAAGTTTGGGATGTTCAATACACGCGAGAATCGAATAATACTGCCGATACCAGCCAATTCATTCTGAGCAATTCGCAAGGACTGACTCCGGGTGTTCATGTATTCAACACAAGTAACTTCATTCACTCGAACTACTATTCGAACACACCCATTCAAGCAATAAGTTTCGATGATGGTATAACATGGAACTCACTCGTGAATAATTCCATTTCAATCGTTGTTCCTTCCAACACAAATTGGTTTTCTGTTGCCGTGAAGTATTCAGTAAACGGAAAAACGAAAAAAACAGGAATCAAATTTCAAGTTGAAACGAAGAGCTTAATGAATCCCGATACTGCACCATGGCAAGTAAGCAGCTCGTTTGAAATTGATACGCTTTTAGGAAATAATTTTGTGAAAGGAAACGCCTATACGTTAATGAGTGCAGACGGCGTCTTCGATAAACCTTTTGTGTTCGTTGAAGGAATTGACTTCGGGACTGATCATCTTCCAACAAGAAACGGAACGTTTGGATGGGATGCGTTTTCTTCTGGTGCTTCAACCGGACAGTACGCTATGCTGCAATTGATGCCCTATTGGATAGATACACTGCAGCAACATGGTTACGATTTAGTGCTCATTGATTTTTACGATGGTGCACGAAACATCAAAGAAAATGCTGCATTGGTTGAGAAGGTAATTAATCTGTGCAATGCCCACAAGAATAGCACTGAAAGCATTGTCGTTGCTGGCGCAAGTATGGGTGGACTTATTTCGCGCTATGCGCTTCGCAACATGGAAATTCAAAACAAACAGCATTGCACGCGTTTGTATATCAGCCTCGATGCGCCCCATTTGGGCGCCTACATTCCACTTAGCTTGCAATCGACCTTGCACTTTATGGCTCCTCACAGTTCCGAGGCTCACAGCTTCGTTTACGATAAACTCAAACGTCCAGCAGCAAAGCAACTGCTGTTCTATCAATGGGGAATACCCGATCCCTTGCTTCCAACTGAATTCCTTCAATTTCAATCGGAGCTCAGTAGCCTCGGTCTTCCTCAACACTGCAGAAACATTGCTATTGCAAATGGAAATAAAAACGGAATTGGACTAAGCGCAAATCCAGGAACACCGCTGCTCTTGGAATCATGCAATGCCACAAGCCTCCTTTCTGGAGACGAATTTAGATTGAAACTATTTCCGCTTCCGGGTTCTACAAACGACTCGGAAAGCACAGATGACTATCACATTCTTGCAGACTTAAAACTAACTGAAGTCGATTTCGATTTTCTCAGTATGTCTATCTCTGAGTATTCAGCGAAACCAAAAGTCTCGGCCTCTGCCCTTCCTTTCGACTATTCATGCGGCGGCTATTCCACTTCTATAAAAGAATTCGTAGATGCGATCAATGAAAACAGTTCCTTCAGCAATGCGTGCGGGAATATCAGTTCCGACTTCTTCCAACTCTATCACAATTTTGTGCCAACCACAAGCGCCTTGCACAGCAGCGTTAACGAACCGTTCACAGCAATTAACGAAGAGGAAATTCCCTTTGACAATTGGTATGCACCGTCAGGAAGCAATCAACCCCACTCGGGAATCAACTACGGGAACTTGGCATTCATTGCGCAAGAAGTGTTCGCAGACGAACTACCGAATGGACATTCGGTTTTCAGAATGAATGTGGAAAATGGTTCGAACTTCAACTTCGGAAAAACCGGTTTACAAGTGCTTCCTTCAACCATCATTGAAAACAATGCAATCGTAAGTGTTGGTGCACTCGGCGAAAGTCATTCATCTTTGAATAGCCTTGTATTTCCTGGAGATGAAGTAAACATTGAAACAGGCATTGACTGCGGACAAGGGAGCATTGATATTCGTGAAGGAGGTAGTCTTCTCATTGGCGATGCGAATGGTACTGTGAACGCGAGGCTGCATGTTCAACAAACAACAACAATTAATCTTCAAAACAACGGAACGCTATTCATTCATCCGAATGGACAGCTCATTCTTGAAAACAACGCTACCTTGAACCTTCTCGGAGGAACACTTCAAGTGGAAGGAAAAGTCGTCCTTCTTCCCGGAGGGAAAATTGTTTTTTCTTCAGGAGAAGTTGTATTAAACAACACAGCGGCTTCCGTTGAATTTCGAGGCGGACAACTTCACTTAACCGCACAATCAAATTTCAATGTTGAAGCGATTCTAGGAGGGTTCGATATTTATTCTTCTTGGAATGAAACAGACGTGATCTTCGAATCGGGAAGTCGCATGCATGTTGAAGGAATCAATTCTGAAAACACCCTTCTTCGTATTCATGAAGGCGCTATGTTCAACGAGGCTGGAACTGCCAATTACATTCGATTCCAAAACGGAAGAATAGAACTTCAAGAAAACGCAACGCTTCTTTCCTACCAACGAATGTTCTTCAATAACGCAGAAATCATCGGCGCTGAAAATGCACTGTGTCAAGTCGACTACAACAATGTTACCTTCTTAAACACTTCTTCCAACAACTGCAGAATAAAAAGCAACTATGGAAAACTGTCTGCGGTAAATTCAGATTTCACAAACAACAGCGCTATTAGCATTCGTTACGGAAACTACAATTTCGAAGAATGTCTTTTCAATGCGTCCAATCTATTCTCTGAACATTTGAAATCCTTGAGTAAAATCAAAAATTCTGTTTTCGAAAACAACGACGTTGCGCTTTCAGACTATAGTCTTATTGAAATTGGTGTTACCTCTTGCACCTTCAGCAGCAACGCTATAGCAGCGCAAAAAAAGGGCGGAGTCTTCACCATTCGTTGCACTGAATTTTCTCAGAATGGAACGGCGTTGGAAATTGGAAAAGGCTGCGTGCTAAACATGTCTTCCAGCAGCGCGGGTGGATACAATGTTTTCGAACTGAACGACGAGCACATTCATTTCTATCACAGCTCAACACCCTTGTTGAACAAAGGGTTTAACGTCTTCAGTGGAGCCACCGATTGCAATCTTTGCGGAAACATTGCAACCATCACTTCAACCAATTGCGCACCTATTGCATTAGCCAGTGCACAAAATGAATGGCTTCCTATTGCATCGGGTAGCTCAGGTATTTCAATTTACACTTCAAATGTTTGCGCAAACGGAAACCTTTGCTCAATCTTGCTAAGTCCATCTACCGCGGTTAATGCGCTATGCCCTTCGGTCATCGGAATTCTGAGTCCGACGAAGTCCCTTGCGCAAGCGAGCATTCAACAAAAAACACTTTCAGATTTGCCTGTGATTTCAACCACAGAATACGGACAAATGCCGTTAGATTCTGCGCTCTCGTTGGCAGCAACTTTGGCTTACGCAACCGACAGTTTATTCGAAGGAAAACGTTCCATTAAACTCTTTCATGAAATTCTCACATCACCGTTGGATCGCGGCAACAGCGAGGTTCGCTCATTGTCGAACTGGGGAATAGGCATGATGAAAAAGATGATTGAAGAACTTGTTCTTCGCGGAGAAATAGTTCCAGAAAACAATTCAGAATCGTTCGAGATTTCAGTTCAACGTTATGTCAGCGCATTGAACGCTTGCACCGACAGCACCGTGAGTGACTCTTCCTTCCATTCACAATTCTGGATTGAACTTTCCAAAGCACAACTCTTTCGTTCGTTGGGAAATTCAAACTTGTGTCACGCCATTCTAGACCAACTGAACACCTGCAACATCGAAGGGGAAGAATTAGAGGAACTGCTCTATTGGAAAGCCCTCACAGCCCATGAATTGAACAACACAACAGCGTTAACTTCGAACGTAAACGATTCAATCTTCACGAGTTTGAGCAATTCTAATTTTCCATTCGGAATTGAAATTCTTGGACCGCAAGAAGTCATGTTCTTTACCTGCTTTTCAGATGACAAGCAATTGGATACTCATTCGGAAAAAATTATTCCTTCCATCAACAATGGCGAATTCAAACTGAAACTCGACAGGAAAAACAAATCTGTAAAATGGAAAATACTCTCGACTTCAGGAAGTGTGATTGACGAAGGATTGGAGCAACAGTGCTCTGAGATTTCATTCGATGTGCTTTTTCCAAACGGAATTTACTTCTTACAATTTGTATTGGAAGATGGAAAGACGAAGACTGAAAAATTTGTAATTGAAAATTAATTAGAGATGCATGAGAATGTAAACTCCTGCACCGCTAAAGAAACCTAACATGGCCCAGAGTGAGATGTTCTTCAGGTACCACGTGAACGACATCTTCTCTAGCCCCATTGCAGCCACACCTGCGGCAGATCCAATGATGAGCATACTGCCGCCGGTGCCTGCAGTGTAGGCCAAGAAATGCCAGAACGTTCCGTCTTGTACAAAATGCGACGCCCATACATCGGTTGTACCAGCAGCTTCTACCGGATACATGCCAATGCTTGCTGCAACCAACGGAACGTTGTCTACAATAGCCGAAAGCACGCCAATCGCAATGTTTATCGCGTAGGTGTTGTTCAACTGTTCTTTCAACAAAAAGGACATTTGAGTCAAGTGTCCTGCTTCTTGCAACGCGCTTACGGAAAGTAGAATTCCCAAGAAGAAAAGAACCGAAGGCATGTCTATCTTTCGCAATGCACTCAACGCTGAATACTTCGCCTTGTCGGAATCCATTTGTCTTCCATTCATCAAATCAGTCACTAACCATAATACTCCGACAGAAATCATCATTCCCATGAACGGAGGTAAATGCGTAAGCGTTTTAAAAACAGGAACGAAAAGTAATCCGCCCAATCCTAAAACAAACACAATCATCTGTTTCGAACGTGTCAAATCAGTTGTTGCAGATTCATGCGATTTAGGACGTTCTAAATTTCCCTTCAACACAAACGACAAAACAATCACAGGCACTAAAAGACTGATTAAGCTTGGTAAAAAAAGTTCTGATATTAAAGGGCCTGTTGTTAGTTGTCCACCAATCCAAAGCATCGTTGTCGTCACATCACCTATCGGACTCCAAGCCCCACCTGCGTTCGCTGCAATAACAATTACACCTGCGAAAAACCAACGCGACTTTTGATTACTAATGAGCTTGCGCGCAAGACTAACCATGACAATAGCAGTGGTTAAATTATCTAGCGCAGCTGACAGAAAGAACGAAAGCAAAGAAATAATCCACAACAACTTCACTTGACTCGTTGTTGAAATACGATCGGTGATAATCGCGAATCCGTTGTGCGCATCAATGATTTCAACAATGGTCATTGCTCCCATTAAGAATAACAAGATGCCTGAAATCTCTTCAATGTGATGACCTAAGCGACCTTCTAACACTTCATGAGAAATGCCTGTTGGCGCGAGGACTAAAAGTGTCCAACACAAAACTCCTGCAATAAGCGCCGTCGCTGCTTTGTCAATTTTAACGGCGTGTTCAGCAGCAATAAGAATGTATGCGAGAACAAAAACAAATAAAATTGCTGTTATCATTCTCCTTCAACTTTGGACGTTTTTAAATACATGCGAATATCGCTTTTCGCACCCAACTGCATCACTTCCACTAAATCTTGAACAGGTAAATTTCTATCCATTGAAATGGAACAAGTGCTCTCCGGAAAAGTCTTTCCTATGTATTCCAAGCGCTGACCCAATTGCTCAACAGTCATTTTCTCTCCATCGAGATAGTAATCGTGATATTCATCTACCGCTAACTGTAACGACTTCTTGGGCTCGCGCTGCTGCGTCTCTCCTGCCTCTGGCAACAACACTTTAATGACATTCGGATTAGCAAGCGTTGAGAGAATTAGGAAAAACAAAAGCAAGAAGAACATAATGTCGTTCAACGCATGTGTGTTTACCACAGCACCTCGCTTCTTTCTTCTTTTTATATTCATTTTCCTTGAAGGAATAATGTTTTAAGTTGAAGTGAATACTCCTCCATTTGTGCTACAAACTTGTCTACTGAATTTTGTAGCAACTGATAAAAAACGAAGGCAATAATTCCAACCACCAATCCGCCTGCTGAGGAAACCATCTTTTGGTAAAGACCTTCAGAAATAACTCCAATGCTAATATCTGCTGTAGTTGAAATGTCGAAGAAGATAGTAATTACCCCGGCTATGGTTCCAATGAATCCCAAGAGCGGTGCAACACCGGCAACAATCGACAACACGTTTAATCTTCTTTCCAAATAAGCCACTTCAACATTGGCCGCTTGTTCCATCAACTTCTCTTGCTCGTCGCCAGAGATTTCGGTTAGCGCTGCATATTGAAAAATGCGCGACCATGCTGCGTTGTCTTCTTCACACAAACGCATGGCTTCTTTGTTGTTTCCAACTTTCAAAGCCGCTAAAAAACTTTCGAAATTGTTCTTCTTTCCAACACCTTGTTTGCCAAGAAAAAGGTAGCGCTCGATAACAATCACAATCGTTAAAATAGAGAGAAGCAATAGTGGAATCATTACCCATCCACCTTTGAAGATAAGGCCAATTAAATCCAACGATTTCTCGTAGGTTGCTCCATCCGGCGCGGCTTGCAAATAGATCATCTTAAACTAATTTTTTTAATGCAATTTCAAATGCGTGCTTCGAAACGAATAGTTCTTCGTTTCCTTGTTGATGAACATTTTTCAACGCTTCACCAATAACTTTAGAAGTATCAGAGAAGATTCCTTCGTCAGACAAATCAACTTCAGAATCGCTCATCAAATAAGCGAAAACTCTCGCCATTCCACAATTCGAAATGAAATCTGGAACCACGCTGAAATGTGCATCGCACCATTCTGAAATAGGTCCGTAGAAGATTTGCTGATCTGCAAACGGAACATTCGCTCCACATGCAATAACAGATACCCCCGCTTTGTGCATGCGCTCTGCCTGATCTTGACTCACCAAGCGCGATGCCGCGCATGGAAGGAATACATCGGCTTGAAGGTCCCAAACTTTCGCATTAATTTCTTCGAACGAAAGCATTCCATCAGCAACCAATGTGTTATTCACGCGATTCAAAAACAAGGTGCGAATCTCTTCGAACGAATATCCGTTTTCGTTAATTACACCGCCTTTTCTGTCAATGATTCCAACAACAGAAGCACCGGCTTGACTCATATAGAACGCTGCAGCAGCACCTACATTTCCCCAACCTTGAACAATCACTTTCTTCCCTACAAGACTCTTCTCATTTTTCCATATTTCGAAAAAATGACGAACGCTTTCCGCAACACCATAGCCCGTAATCATATCGGCTACTTTGAATTTCATATTTACATCCGGTGAAAATTTCTCGTCTTCAATGATGCTAACAACGCCTCTTCTCAAATTTCCAATGCGCTTTACCTTCTGCGCTTCCGTAGGCTTGAAGTGTCCGTTGAACACACCTTCCTGCGGATGCCATACACCGCAATCTTCCGTCATTGGAATAACTTCATGAATCTCGTCTACGTTCAAATCGCCACCTGTTCCGTAGTAATGTTTCAATAAAGGAGTTACCGCAGCATACCAACGCTTCAACACTTCCTTCTTGCGAGGATCGGCCGGATCGAAATTAATTCCACTCTTCGCGCCACCAATTTGTGGTCCGCTAACGGTGAACTTCACTTCCATGGTTTTCGCCAATGACAAAACCTCGTGCTTGTCTAATCCAACTCTCATGCGGGTTCCACCACCTGCGGCTCCACCTCTTAACGAGTTAATCACTACCCAACCTTGTGCTTCTGTGAACGGATCGTTCCATTCAAAAACTACTTCTGGTTTTTTATTTTCGTACTGCGATAATAAATCCTTCATTCTCTTGTTAATTTAGACTTCACAAAACTAACACAAAACATGCGTTTAACGAGTATTCCCTTCCTGTTTACAACAGTTCTATTGGCTTCGACTTTTCTAACTTCTTGCGCTTATGAAAAATCTGCTGCTTACGATTACGATAACAACACGAACGGAGGGTTTGAAAGACAGTACGACGGACTCTACGCTAACGCGAATTTAGAAGAAAGTAGAGATAAGGTTGACTTCAGCAGTCTCTCTGCAACGAAAGAATACAGCGGACCGAAAATGTTGGTGTACAATGCGAACATGGGATTAATCGTAAAGAATTCCGACACCACCATTTCACAAATCACCCGCATTGCGGAAGAGCAAAAAGGATATGTAGTTAGCAAAAGCAACTATCGAATCACCATTCGCATTGAATCTGAAAAACTAGAAAGCACTATCACGCAAGTCTCAAAGTTGGGTAAAATGACGAGCAAGAGCGTTTCAACCACCGATGTTTCGGACAATTATGCCGACATTAAAATTCGTCTCGATAACGCAGAGAAAGCACGCACACGCTACCTCGAATTACTTGCTAAAGCAGAAAACGTAGAAGCCGCGTTGAAAGTGGAAAAAGAACTCGAGCGCTTGAACACCGAGATTGATCAACTTCGCGGACAAATGATTAAAATGGAACACGACGTTCGCTTTTCAACTTTAACCGTTAGCGTGAATCAAAAACAAAAACTCGGACCGCTTGGATACCTTTTCGTTGGAATCGGAAAGGGCATTGGTTGGTTATTTGTGCGCGGATAAACAATTCTGCATTTCCTTTGTTTTGAAATAAAACTTAGGAAAATCATGTTGCGTTCTGTTCTCGTTTTCATTGCATTCATCGCATGTTCAATTGCTTCTGCACAAAACGGAAGTATCTCTGGTGTCATCATTGACAAAAATGCCCAAACTCCGCTAATAGGCGCCACTATTCAGTTAGACAACACCCCGTTGGGAGCGATTTCCGACATCGATGGAAAATTCTACATCGAAAGAATTCAACCCGGAACCTACAATGTAAATATTTCATTGTTGAATTTTCTTCCGGTACAACTCTTCAACGTTGTAATTACAAACGGTAATACGAATACGTTCACTGTTGAATTGGAACGAAGTAGCGAGCAAATGAATACGCTAGAGATTAAACGCTACACCTACGGAAAAGCAACAGAGACGCCGCTTAGCGTGCAAAGCCTTACGGCAGAAGAGATTCGAAGCAATCCGGGCGGAAACTTCGACATCTCAAAAGTAATTCAAGCACTTCCCGGTGTTGGTGGACTTTCAGGAGCTGGTGAAAGAAATGATCTTCTGATTCGCGGAGGTGCACCAAGTGAAAACGTTTATTATTTAGATGGAATTGAAGTTCCGCAAATCAATCACTTCAGCACGCAAGGATCTTCAGGCGGGCCACAAGGAATTATCAATGTAAGTTTTATTGAAACAGCTACGCTGAACAGCAGCAGCTTCAATGCGAAATACGACAACGCGCTTTCTTCTGTCCTTCAATTCAAACAACGAAACGGAAACGCGCAAGAGATTAAAGGAAATGGACGTGTATCAAGCACAGAAGTGGCGGGCACTTTAGAGGGTCCTATTGGAAAGAATACCACGTTCTTAGCTTCGGTTCGACGTTCGTATTTACAATACTTCTTTCAACTCATTGACCTTCCGATTCGTCCAAACTATTGGGATTTTCAATACAAAATCAACACACAGCTCAACAAGAAAAATACACTTACCGCCATTGGCTTGGGTGCTATCGATGAGTTTTCATTTGCTGTTCCTAAAGAATCTGATGCAACGAAAGAGTACATCATTCGTTCGAATCCGAACATCAACCAATGGAACTACACCGTTGGTGTTACCCTGAAACACACGCTTGAAAACGGTTACTACAATTTAAGTTTAAGTCGAAACATGTTCGAGAACAGACTTGACCGTTTCGAAGACAACGACGTAGAAAACGAATCGCGCAGAACATTGAAAAGCGTGAGCCAAGAAATCGAAAACAAATTGCGTTGGGAAGTGAATCAGTTCTTCGGCGATTGGAAAGTCGTTTACGGATTGTCTGCGCAATACGTGAAATACAACAACGACTTCTTCGCTAGACTAGCTCCAGCTATTTCAGATAGCACAGGGGCTATTGTAGTTCCTCAAATCAATCTCTCATTCTACAACGCGATCGACTTCGCGCGATACGGTGCATTCGTCTCAATAAACAAAAAGATGTTCGGCGAAAGGCTTTCATTAACGGGCGGAATTCGCGCCGACATGAATTCCTTCACCACAACAGGAAACAATCCGTTAAACGCTCTCTCTCCGCGTGTAGCAGCATCCTTCGCCATTAACGAGAAGTGGAACATGAATGCTTCTGTTGGAAGATATGCGAAGCTTCCGGTATACACGGTTCTTGGATTCAAACAAGATGGAAGGTCTGTCAATCGCGACAGCGAGTATATCCTGTGCGATCATTACGTATACGGATTCGAATTCCTTCCGAAAAACAGTTTACGCATGACCGCTGAAGGATTCTATAAGCAATATAGCAACTACCCAGTTTCAGTAATCACGGGCGTTTCGCTTGCCAACCAAGGTTCAGCCTATGGTGCAATTGGAAACGAACAAGTGACTTCTAATGGAAACGGACGCGCATACGGATTCGAGTTGTTCCTTCAACAAAAATTCACCAAGTCGTATTTCTTGACAGCTTCGTACACTTTCTTTAAAAGTGAATTCACAGGCGCTGACGGAAAATACGCACCTTCAGCATGGGACAATAGACATTTGCTTTCTGTTATTTTCGGAAAGAAATTCAAGAAAGGCTATGAGCTTGGCGTGAAGTACAGACTTGCGGGTGGAGCGCCTTACACGCCTTATGACATGGTTACTTCACAATTGAATTATGTAACTCTTGGAACAGGTTCATTCGACTTTACACAACTGAACAGTCAGCGCTTGCCGGTATTCAACCAGTTAGATATTCGTATCGACAAGAAGATAAACTTCAAAAAATCATCACTCGACTTCTTCTTAGACATTCAAAACGTAACCAACGCGAAGAGCTTCAGTCAAGATTTATATTCGTTCCAACGCAATGCCGACAACAGCGGTTTCGCAACCACCGACGGACAAGCCTTGCGTGCAGACGGAAGCAACGGAATACCAATTCTCATCCCCAATGTGAATGGAAGTATTCTTCCTGCGTTTGGAATTATTTATGATTTCTAAATCCTCGGAAATCTTGCAGGATTTCCTTCAGACATAACCGCATAAATAGCTTCAACAATATCGTCAACCGATGGCTTACTGAAGTAATCTCCGTCTGTTGAATAGGCCGGTAAATGCGGCTTTGAAGTAATTGTAATTGGTTGTGCGTCTAAGTAATTGAAAGCGCGTTGCTTGTTAATGATCTGATCTAATAAGTACGCAGAAGCTCCTCCTTCCACATCTTCATCAACAACAACCAAACGATTTGTTTTCTGAACGCTCGATGCTGAAATTCCCGTCGTATCGAATGGAAGAAGCGTTTGCGCATCTACCACTTCCACAGAAATTCCCATGTTCGCTAATTCGTCGGCAGCGTTCAAACACAAGTGAAGCGTGCTACCGTATGAAACAACAGTGATGTCACTTCCCACTTTCACAACCTCTGCAACACCAATAGGAACAACCATTTCAGAAAGATTGCTCGGCATTTTTTCTTTTTTGCGGTATCCGTTCAAACACTCAACAACCAACGCTGGGTCGTTTCCTTTCAACAAATTATTGTACATACCCGCCGCTTGAGTCATGTTCCTTGGAACACACACCACCATTCCGCGAACACTGCTAATGATAGCACCCATAGGGCTTCCGCTGTGCCAGATACCTTCTAGTCTGTGACCGCGCGTGCTGATAATTGCCGGAGCCATTTGACCGCCTGCAGATCTGTAACGCACACTAGCCAAGTCGTCGCGCATAATTTGAAGCGCGTAATAGATGTAATCCAAGTACTGAATTTCAGCAACCGGACGAAGTCCGCGCATAGCCAAACCAATCGCTTGTCCAACAATCGTTGCCTCGCGAATACCTGTATCGGTCACGCGCAATTCTCCGTATTTATCTTGAAGTCCTTCGCACGTTTGGTTTACTCCACCAATCTTTCCAACGTCTTCTCCGAAGATTAAAACTTCCGGCATTTCAGCCAACTTCGCATCCCAAAAATCACGCAACACAACGCGCCCATCTACCATCTCTGCATCGCTTGCATATTGAATTGAAACGGAACGATCTAAATCATGACGGTCGCTATAAAGCTCGCTGCTGTAAGCTTTGTGCATGCGCTCTTGCGCATTGGCTAACCAATTTTTTATATTTTGAATTTCAGCTGAGTGCTGACCACGAACCTTGCGCAACACTTTTCGAATAGCTTCGAAAACATCTTTGCGAATGGCTTCGCCGTTGTTTTTCAAAGAAGCTGCAACTTCTGATTCTCCAGCTGCTTCTAGCAAAGCAATGGCCGCGTTTACGTCGGCCTGAATTTGCGCGCGGAATTCGTCCCATGCTGTGCGTTGTTCGGTACGTGCTTGTGCTTTTGCTTTCGCGCGCAACTCGTCTAACTCTTCTTGTTTTGCAACTTTCTTGTCTGTCAAAAATTTTCCAAACTGAACAATACAATCGAATTCGTCATACCACTCCAACAGCTCTTTCGTCTTGTAACGCTCATGAGAACCGCTCGTGCTGTGGCCTTGCGGCTGCGTCAATTCTTCAACATGAATTAAAACAGGTTGATGGTGTGTGCGCGAATGCTTCACCGCTTGCTCAAACATGAGCATCAATTCCGCATAATCCCAACCCTTCGCCTTGAATATTTTTATTCCGCCAGCACCCGGTTCGCTTTGCATTCCGCTTAACGAATCAGAGATGCTTTCTTTCGCTGTCTGATATTTTTTCGGAACAGAAATTCCCCATCCGTTGTCCCACACGCACATGCACATAGGCACACCTAAAACGGCAGAGGCGTTCATGGTTTCCCAGAACAATCCTTCTGAAGTGCTTGAATCACCAATGGTTCCGAAGGCTACTTCATTTCCTTTATTCGAAAATTGCGTTCTTGAATGAAGGTCAGTATTCGCTTTGTAATATTTCGAAGCTTGCGCCAATCCCAATAGACGTGGCATTTGTCCACCCGTTGGAGAAATATCTGATGAAGAGTTTTTCATCTCCATCACGTTCTTCCAATTTCCATTCGCATCTAGAGCGCGCGTAGAAAAGTGTCCACCCATTTGTCTTCCACCTGAAGAAGGTTCTTTCTCAGTATCGGTATGTGCGTATAGTGCTGCGAAATATTGCTGAACAGTAAGCTGGCCAATGGCCATCATAAACGTTTGATCGCGATAGTAACCAGATCTCCAGTCGCCATTCTGAAATTGTTTGGCCATGGCTATTTGCGCCAATTCTTTTCCATCACCGAAAATACCAAATTTGGCTTTTCCAGTAAGTACTTCTTTTCTACCTAACAACGAAGCTTCACGGCTTAAGCAAGCCAAGAAATAGTCGTCAAGTAACATTTGCTTTGCGGTATCATTCACCGCCGTTTTGCCTGCCAAACTCATAGGCCGCAAAGATAAGAACAAACTGAAAAACATGGTGATACCGAATGTCCTCTTCCGTCTAAGAATGCATCTTTCGAAACGTAAAGTTTATTCGAGGGGAAGCAGATTTCACTTTACCAATAGCATGTTGCCAATTTTCTTGGAAATTATTCATCAACAAAAGCGAGCCGTGAGGCAGATTGAAGGCCAACTTCCTTTCGTCATTTCGCGCTCTGAATTTAATCATGCGTTCACCTCCAATAGACACCGAAGCAATAACTGAAGAGTCCATTTCCTTTTCATTGTCGCTGTGCCAACCCATGCTATCTTGCCCGTCTCTGTAATAATTGCAGAGGACGGCATTAAATTCAACCTTCGCTAAAATTTCAATTTTTTGTTTTAGTTGGAAGAGCACCGTTGGTATTTCTTTAGCCTCCCACTGAATAGTTGAATAGGTATAAGCCGGACCGAAATAGCAGGTTAATCGCGGCTCCAAATGTTCTTTTCCGAATACACGAATGGTATTCTGTTGCCAAGGCAATGAAAGAAAATCTTGAATGGAAAAAGACTGAAAAATATCGTGATGAAGAATTAGTTCTTCTCCGTTTGAACTATACAGTTCCTCCTGACTGAACATCATCGGCAGGAATTGTTTTCGTTTCTTCTTGAACTGGAGGCGCAACAGGCGGTGCTGGACGAATTGGCGCGGACTCTTCTTCGTTCATCAACTGATCCAACGAAACCTCTGCGCGGGCTTGTTTACGCATGTCATCTGCGCTCTTCAGTATTTCATCTTGAACGTCTTTCGCAGCATTGCGAAACTGATACATCGTCTTTCCTAACGTACGAGCGATAGACGGAACACCTTTCGCTCCGAAAAGCAAAAGGTAGATAAACAATATCATAAGAATCTCGCCAGTACTCATGCGGCAAAGGTAAGCTTGTTGAATGTCTTTCAAAGAAAAATGCCGGGAAATTCCCGGCACTTTCAAAGTATTCTTAAGTCGAAATTATTTCGCTTCTTTCTTAGCAAACATTTTGCGCATATCTACTACGATTGGAGTTGCAATGAACAAGGTAGAGTACACCCCGCTGATTACCCCAACGATCATTGCGAATACGAATCCGCGAATATCATCGCTACCGAAGATGAACATTACACCTAAGGTCAATAATACTGTCATAGACGTATTAATTGAACGACCCAACGTGCTGTTCAAGGCGTCGTTGATTGTAGTCTTCAATTCAGGGTTACGACGCTCACGGAAGTACTCACGAATACGGTCAAAGATTACAACGGTATCGTTAATCGAGTAACCTATGATGGTCAAAATTGCCGCAACGAAGTTTTGATTCACTTCCAAAGTGAAAGGAACAACTCCGTTTAACAAAGTGAACGCGCATATTACAATAAGCGCATCGTGTAACAATGCCACAGATGCACCAATTGCGAAGTCAATTTTACGGAAGCGGAACACTACGTATATACCTACTAACAACAAGGTAAGAATCGCAGCCCAAATTGCTTCAGCTCTAAAGTCATCACTCATTGAAGCATCTACCTTGTATGAAGTTGTAATCTCATGCTTTCCAACTTTACCTAAAGCGTTGTCTACATCGGTTTGAACACGTTGTGCTACGTCGTTAGAATTGTCATTGATTAAGTAGTTCGTTGTGATCTTCAATTCGTTTCCAGAAGTTCCAATCGCTTGAACTGTGCTTGCTGCAGAATTTCCATTTTCAACCAATCCTGCAGAAAGTGCGCTACGCACAGCCTCTGGATCTACTTGTTGTTCGTACTTCACTTTAAACGAAGTTCCTCCAACAAAGTCAACACCCATGTTGAATCCACGTGTAGTCCAAGAAACAGCACCAGCAATTAAGATGGTTGCAGAAATTCCATAGTACAAGTAACGCTTCGTTACGAAGTCATAGTTCATCTTCGTGAACCAGTTCTTAGTAATGTTGCTGTAGAACGTAATTTCTTTCTTGCTGTCCAAACGCTTGTAAAGAATCAAGCGAGAGATAACAATTGCAGTAAACAATGTTGTGAAGATACCGATGATCAATGTTGTTGCGAAACCTTTCATAGGACCGGTTCCAACGAACAACAATACTAAACCTGAGATTAATGTTGTTGCGTTACCATCGATAATGGCACCCAATGCTTTCTTGAATCCGTCAAGCATCGCCACAGATACAGGCTTGCCTAAACGCAATTCCTCTTTCACACGTTCGTAAATCAATACGTTCGCGTCAACCGCCATACCCATGGTTAATACGATACCCGCAATACCAGGAAGAGTCAATGTTCCACCCAATGATACAAGTGCACCAATCAAGAAGAACAAGTTAGCAACCAATGCAACGTTTGCTGCCCAACCCGCCCAAGCGTAGTAGAACATCATGTAAAGAAGAATAACAATGAAGGCTGCAACGAACGACCAGATACCAGCACTAATGTTCTCGGCTCCAAGGCTCGGACCAACAACAACTTCGTCAATAATCTTCGCAGGAGCAGGAAGTGATCCAGCTTTCAACAATCCAGCTAAGTCTTTCGCTTCTAAAATTTGCTTGTCGCGGTTGTCACCAGAACCAAATGTGATTACTGATTTTCCGTTTGGAATTTCTTCATTTACAGATGGAGCAGAATAAACCAAGTTGTCCATTACTACTGCAACCGCTCTGTTGTTGTCTGCTGCGTTCTTCGCAGTCATTTCTTTCCACTTTGGAGCTCCAACATCTGGACTCATAGTCATTTCAACCACAACGCCGCCTTTGATAGGATCGAAATCTTGACGAGCATCAACAATTGATTTTCCATCAAGTGGAGCACGTCCGTTTAGTTCGTCCGCTTTAATCGCATAAAGAACTGCAATTCCTTTTTCTGGTTTTGCACTCCACATCAAACGCAAATCTTTCGGGAACATGCTCTTCGCCATGTCCGAGTTGAAGATGCGGTCTACCGCTTCCATATCTGAAACTTTTGCAGTACCTGCAATTGCAGAAGGTATTGCTTTGTTGTCGGTTGGAATATTCGGACCGAAGATCGCAAACAACGGGTATTTACGCTTCTTCTCGTCTTCAGTTAATTGATCATCTGGCTTCACTGTTGGTGCTGTTGAAGTAGAATCTTTCTTCGCGGTGTCTTGAACAGGAGCATACAACTCAGGAGCTTGAATTCTTCCTAAAGCAGTATTCAAGTCAATCATTGCTTGCGCAATTTCTACGTTGAAGTAAGTATTCCAAAACTCAAGGTTTGCAGTACTCTTCAAATTCTTACGAACACGCTCTTGGTCTGTAACACCAGGTAATTCAACAACAATACGGCTTGTTAACGATTGCTTTTGAACGTTTGGTGAAGTCACACCAAATTGGTCAATACGCTTACGAATGATGTTCTCAGTATTGTCAATCGCGTCGTTTGCTTCCTTGCGTAAAACTTTAATTACATCTTCGTCAGACATGTTCGCTTTGAACTTGTCTTGATTGGTTTGATTGCTGAACTTTCTCCACAACTGCCCTTGCTGACCAGACTTTTTCCATTCTTCTTCGAAAAGAGTCAAGAAATCTGCTGTGCTATTCAACTGCGCCTTCTTTGCATTTTCAATTGTAGAAAGGAAAGTTGCGTCTGTACTGTAATCGCTTAATGAAAGTAAAAGGTCCGGAATGCTTACCTCAAGGGTAACGCTCATACCACCTTTTAAGTCAAGACCTAATGCCAACTCGTGCGATTTCAAATAGCTGTAGCTGTAACCCATCAATGGGAAAGCCACTGCATCTGCACTGTCGCGAAGTGCTTTATTGTATTTCGCTGTGAATAACGATTCACGTTTTGCGTCGAAATTCGCTTTAACGAAAGAGTCAACACTTCCATGACGCATTGTGATGATACTGTCGCGGTATGCCTCGAATCCAGCAACACGAATAGAATCAGCAACCTTCATGGTGTCACCGTAATTCTTCAACAATTCGCCTTTAACTAAATCGTCGGTAATTGACTCTTCAACAGCTTGATATACCATGTTTTCGTAGCTTTTCGAGATAAAGCTGAACGACAAAAGGTAAGCAACTGATAAGGTTAATAGGATAATGAAAATCCAGAGTAGCGATCTATTTTGCATGTAAATTCAATATTGGTCAAAACAATTTAAGGGTTGCAAATATAAGGAAATTAGCAGAATTTCCCGAGTGCACAACAAAAAAGGTTGAGCGAACTCAACCTTTTTCTATTTCTTGCTAAAAAATATTATCCGATTCCGTTTTCTTTTGCTCTTTTCATTGCAGCCGCCAAACCAATTTTGTTGATGGTTTTCATTCCTTTCGGAGTAACGCGCAATTGTACCCAACGGCCTTCTTCAGCCAACCAAAAACGCTTATACTGCAAGTTTGGATAGAATTTTCTACGGGTTTTAATATTTGAATGGGAAACACGGTTTCCAGTTATAGTCTTCTTTCCAGTAATTTGACAAATGCGTGGCATAAGAATGTGTTTTTGTGAATAAAGGGGTGCAAATATATGCACTTTTTTAATAAATCCAATTTTTACTTCTGAATTTCTTTGATCAAAAGCATGAAAGCCGCATCTGTAGCCATTTCCCGATTACGCGTGCGGTTCTTTCCAAACTTCAACTTCTTAACAATTGTGCCTTTTTCAGAAGACAAAGCCACGAAAATGGTTCCGACACCGTGCTTTTCGTCGCCTCCATCGGGTCCTGCCCAACCTGTTGACGACAAAGCAAAATCACTTCCAGATTTAATTCGAGCGCCTTCGGCCAAAGCGGCAGCAACTTCTTCGCTGACCACTCCGAAATTCGAAATCAAGGTTTCATCAACGCCCAATTCTTTTGTTTTGGAAGATTCGTGATAAACCACCCAACCCGATTTAAAGACTTCACTCGCTCCAGCTACATCGGTAAACTTTTGCGACATCATACCTCCCGTGCAGCTTTCAGCGAAACTCACTGACTTTCCTGTTGCTTTCAACTTCTGAACGAGCACACTTTGTAGCGTCTCTTTTTCATATCCGAAAATATACTCGCCAATAATAGCGTGAAGCTCTGCCTCTTTGCGTTGAATCCTTTCTTTCAAAACAGATTCCTCCGCGCCACCGTATATAGACATGCGCAATTTAACCATTCCAGGTGAAGGCAAATAAGCCAAACGAATATCTTCGACCGCTAAAGAGTTCTCCCAATCGGTTAGCAAATCAGCAATAAAACTTTCGCCCACACCTTGGGTTAAAATGGTCCGATGAACAATCTTCGGTAACTCGAATTTTTGCTGAATTCTCGGAACCACTTCATGCTCCATTAAATACTGCATCTCGAAAGGAACACCGGGAAGCGAAACACAAATGTGCCCATCTCGCTCAAACAACATTCCGTTCGCAGTGCCTACCATATTCTCAAGCACCGTGCACGATGCAGGAACAAGCGCCTGTTGTTCATTGACTTTCAAAAAGGGCAATCCGCGTGATTCAAAAAAGGCCTTAACACGCAAGTAGCTTGGTTCATGCATGACCAATTCTGTTTGAAACAATTCACAAAGTGTATGCTTGGTAATATCGTCTTTTGTCGGACCCAGACCCCCTGTAACAACAACCACTTCGGCTTTTTTCAAAGCACTATCTATTTCTTTGAAAATAACAGGTCCTTTGTCTGAAATGCAATGCGACGATTCAACCTCCATTCCAAAACTATTGAGGCACTGGCCCATCCACGCAGCATTCGTATTGATCGTTTGTCCAATCAACAGCTCATCTCCAATATTGATAATTATCGCTTTCATTGTATTTTTTTTCTCAGTTACATTGAATGAAACCAATTTTTGCTAAATTAGTTCGCTAATCTAAACCTATACTATGAAAAGACTCTACTTTGCTTTGGCTATTGGGGTTGCTTTCAGCGCAAGCGCTCAGCAAATTCCAACCAAATTATCTGCCTCTCAAAACAAGGCAGCTAAATTCAATCCTTACACCAACACCACTGTTGGCAACACTCCTTCACAACAATCAAAAACTCCTTATGCAGTTTCTACTGCAAAGAGTATGGTTCAAGTGGAAGAATATGTAGGAACTTCTATTTACGATTTACAAACCAATAACAGTATTCAAAACCGCATCATTGCAGATGACGCTGGTGTTGCTGCTTGTTTCACTTTCAGTGCAACGAACTCTTCAGACACTTATCCTGACCGCGGAACAGGTTACAACTACCGCACAGCAGGTACTTGGCAAGACGATATTACACAACGTGTGGAAAGCATGCGTACCGGTTGGACTTCATTGATTCACCCTTCAAACGGTTCTGAAATATTGATGAATCACAGCGGAAGTGCAGGTATTAAAGTATGGACACGTCCTGCTATTGGAACCGGTAACTGGGTGAACTCTACTGTTCCAACCCCATCTGGATTCGCAATGTTCTGGCCACGCGCTACTTCAGGTGGTGCAGATGGAAACAGCATTCACATGATTTGCTTGGCCGACCCAAATGCGGGTGCATACACCAACGGAATGACAGGTCCAATCTTATACAACCGCTCTACTGACGGAGGAGCAACTTGGGATCTAACTGAAGTTTTACTTCCTGGTGAAGAAAACACTTCTTTAGTTGACGGTTTTTCTGCTGACACATACGCTATTTACGCTCGTGGAAATAAAATTGCCATTGCTACTTTCGGTGATCTTCAAGATTCATACATCTGGATTTCTAACGACAACGGAACAACTTGGACACGCAGCACAATTTGGGATTTCCCAATAGATAACTACGTTATTGACCAAGGAACAGATATTGAATTAGATGGGCTTCAAGACACTATTCTTTCTTCAGACGGAGCCGGTGCAGTGTACATCGATGCGAGCGGCACTGCTCATGCTGCATTCGGAACAATGTTCTACACCGATGATCTTGGGGTAATCGATTCATCTTACAGTTACTTCCCATTGGGTGGAAGCATCGCATACTGGAACGAAAACATGGTAGATCCTGCAACTGAAGTTCTTGAAATCGGTGTTTCTCCAGATGTCGACGCTACCATTCCAGCTGCAATTACAGAAGTTGGTCAATACGGAAACAGCGGTATTGCTTCTCACCCGCAATTGGCTGAAGCTGCTGATGGCACAATCTTCTGTTCCTATCAAGCTGTTAATGAAAATTACTTCAACGGCGCGGAATACCTACGACATATCTATGCTGTAAAATCCGATGACGGTGGCGCAACTTGGACCACTCCTTCAGACATCACACCAGACCTTGCAGAAGACGGATATGAGTACGTTTATGCTTCAATGGCACCTTTCGCTTACGGAGATAAAATTCACTTGATTGTTCAACGCGATTTCGAACCTGGAATTCACGTTCAACCGGAAGACGCTGTTGATCCAGTAACAGACAACGACCAAATCTACGTATGCGTTTCTCTTGATTTAGTAGGTGTTGAAGAAGGTTCATTAACAAAAACTTCTTTCAGCGTTTTCCCAAATCC
>JBILTL010000014.1:0-29066 GCA_044371535.1 Flavobacteriales bacterium
AAACAAATCCAACCGAACACTGCAGGATAGAATACTGTTCTCAGTGTACTATCGAGATCGTATTGCGAGAAAGCAGGGTTGCCGCTTTTTCCAGGGTGCAGTCCTGCCGCGAAGCGAGGCATGATCATCAATAAGATGAACATCAAGACGAAAGCAAATATGTTGAAGACAGCAGATAATCTTGCGCGCTTGTCTTCATCATCAATTGAGGTACGCAAAATGAAATAGCCAGAATAAACTAGGAAGACCACTAAAGCTCCGTTTAGCTGAGGGTCATTGGTCCACCAGTCGCCCCAAGTATAGCGCGCCCAAAGCGAACCGGTTAATAATCCAAGAACGCAGAATAGAATTCCGACTTCATTCAGCAATGTCGAGCGCATGTCGAATTTCAACATCTTCTCCAATCGGTTTGGAGATTCTTTCAAGTTCAATAAGCGCAAGCTATTCGCGAAAGAGAGAATCATAATGAAGAACATCGTGAACCACATAGGCACGTGCCACATGAGGTTGCGAATGGTTTCATTCAATATAGGAAGATTCGGAAAACCAAAGCCCGTGTATTTCTCTTGCTTGACATTCTTCACCCAAGATGAATCAGTGGCAGCTGTATCAAGTACAATATTCCCTAAAGAACACGCCTGATTCAAAATAAGCTCACCATCTGCAGTGTTGTATGCTTTGAAAAGTATTGAGTTTGAAGGAAGGGTATCTGGAAGGTCAAGTGTTATAGCAATCTTTCCATTGTCAATGGGTTGAACATCTCCTTGGAAAAAGTATTCTCCGATGCGAATTCCTGCAACGGTCGGGGCGTCTTGAAAATGTGTGTAATGTCCTGCAAGTTCAATTCGATTGTATCCAGCTCTCAGCTGTGTAGTATCGGCTACAACCAAAGCTGGGTCAAGGGCATAGTACAACGAAAAGGTACATGCATACATCAGAGAAAGACTTCCTAAAATTTTATACCAATGCTTCATTCAAGAATGGAATTGTTCACGGGCGAAATTACGCACGAAAGCTTGGAAACAAATGAAAAAAAAGGTGCGAATTATCAAGACTTCCAAAAGAATGGAACCAAGAATAACGACATGATTGTGGTGGTAAGAAACAATCCTGCTAAAAGCATCATTCCAAAGGAGGCCACTTCCCAAGAGGCTCCGTCGAGAATGTTCAAAGTCACAGATGTCAATGAGAAGAGAAAGGGCATCAATACGGGAAATCCGAGGACAACAGTAAGCGAAGCGGAACCATTGGCTTTGAAGGATAGGGCTGATAAAAAAGTTAGCGCAGTTCCCAGTCCAATGCTACCTAAGAACACTGCTAGAAGTAGTAAGTCCATTGAAGTTCGGGACCAGATGTTGGCACCGAAGAAAAGGGAGAAAAGTAGAATCGAAAGAAGGTTTAAAACTAAGATGAGAAGGGAGTAGTAAGTCGCTTTGGCAATCCAGACTTGTCTCGGAGACGCCAAGGTGTAGAGTAATTTATCCGTTCCGCTTTGTTCTTGTTGAAACGATTTCTGCATGGCATTAAATGCCGCGAACAATCCGACAATCCAGAAGAGCGCTGCAAGGACTTTCGAATCCTCAATTTTCTCAAGCGAGAGATAGCAGGTAAAAACGGTAGAAAGCACAAAGAGCAAGATGCCGAAAAGCAATTGCTTTTTCCGCATGTCGAGCTGAAACTCTTTTTTGAAAAGGATGTAAACGGCTTTCACCTCGCAAAGATAGGATGTACGAGGCGAAAGCAGATTACATGGTTCGAAAAGAACTGCGTGGCACTATGTATTCGCCATTGGGTTTGCGAATCATTTGGTAGAATTCTTTGCACAAGAAGTTTAAGTTTCTACGAACGGGTCTGTTCTTTAAATGACATTCCCATACTTCCATCGCTGTTTGCTTGGTGTTCTCCCAAGCGTAAGTATTTAATCCTTGTGGTTGAAGAAAGGATTCGATGTACATTTTAACGTCTTGAATGTGTGTTAGGTTTTGCATGTCTTTGAATTTTCTTCAAAGCACACCCTTCACATTGTAATGGATTTACGAGGTGAAATTTATTTGTAATTTTTCATCGCGAGATCTAAGCGACGTAAAATTTCTTTTCGAAGGGAAGCAGGCTTGAGTACTTCAACCTCGTTTCCGTAGCTAAGTATGAAATTGTAGAGCTCTTGACAAGGGTGCAATTCAAATTGAAAAACAGTTCCTTCTTTTGATTCTTTAATTTTCTTTTGTGAAGAATGAAGAGGTTGGGTCTCTACCAACTTTGCTGCTACAGCAGAAAACCGAAGTTCTATCTTCTCTGGTTTGCCTGTGCTTTCAGAGATCCCCATGCTGTATTGAAAAAACGTTTCCGGAGAAAATCCTTTTGGAATGGTAAACTTGTTTTTACTCTGTTCAATGGAGATGATTCGCTCCAATCCGAACGTTAAAATTTTATCGCGTTCAGGAACGAACGCTACCAAATACCAGCGATTCAAATACTCTTTCAAAAGCAGTGGTTGAATCGTGTATTGCTTGACTTCATTCTCTTTGAAACTCTGATAAAACAAGGTACAAGCAATCTTCGATTTCGCGGCTTCAAGCAATGGACCAAGGAACTCGTTTCCTTGACTCACCGTACTTGTTTCAAATTGAATTAACGCTTTGTGTTTTTCTTCTTCAATAGATGAATTCAAGTTAACACGCTGAATAATCTTGTCAACGGCGCTTTCGTACTGTGAAAGAAGAGGGACATGTCTAAACTGATTCAAGATAGCCGCTGCGAAGCGAATGGCTTCAACGTCTTCTTCAACTAAGTTTAATTCGTTAATGGAATAATCTTCTTCGGTGTAATGATACCCCTTGTGAGTTCTGTTATATTCGATAGGGGCGTAATAGCCCAACTCACTTTCGTTTTTCATGGCCCATATGTCTTTGTCTATGGTGCTCAATGAAATTTGATCGGCGCCAGAGCCGTACAATGCATCTGCACAGGCCTCACGCAAATCTTCTCTACTGGGGAAGGGTTTCCCTTTGTTCGTTAAACAACGATCAATGATTCGGTAGCGAAGAAGTGCGTATTTATTGGCCGGCATTTTTTATTAGAATGGCAAGTCGTCGCCTTCTGAGTCGTTATCTGCAGGATTGCTATTCATTACGGGAGCAGCAGCTGGAGCAGCAGAACTTCCCATTGTTGAAGGATTGCTCGCTGAAGTGTTTCCTGCTGAGGCAACATCCATAGCCCACATGTCTAAAGAGACAAAGTGTCTACCGTTGTATTCTCTTCCACGAAGATTGAATTTCACTTTCACAACGTCGTTCTCTTTGAAGTTTTTCAAAGTATCAATCTTTTCTTTCGCTGCTTGGACAAGAATTTCTTGAGGATAACGCTCGTCTGTACGAACTACAAATTCTTGAATGCTGAATCCGCTTGGGAATGTTTTTGTTTCGTAGAACTTAACTAAAGTTCCTGTTAATTCTAATGACATAATACAATTGTTTAGGAGCTACGAATATCGGAAGTCTTGTTAGGATAAGAAAGCAATTGTTATGAACAATTCGCCCGAATGTTGCATAGCAACGAATGACTTTCAGTCGAATGTTGGTTTCACCAACGAATGTCTTCGACGATACTTCGTAAGATTAATTTAAGTCGTTAGACATTCGCCATCGACATTCGTTGCACCGCAACATTCGTCCATCGGACATTCGCCCTTGGGCATTCGTCGAAGACATTAGTTGCTCCGCAACATTCGCGCTTCGCGCATTAGTTGCTACGCAACATTTTTTTTCTCGCGGAAAAGAATTGCGAATAAGATGAGGACAACGAGCGAATAGCTAGCGAAACACAACCAGGTGCTGTGCCAATCGATTTTAGCAATTTTACTTCCGTTTTCTCCAGGTAGGTATGTCGTGAAATATTTTTCCATTACCCAACCGCTCACACGGCTTCCGAGTACAGCACCAACACCGTTCACCATCATGGTGAAAAGTCCTTGTGCACTTGAACGTATGCCTGGCTCAACACTTTTCTCAATGAATAACGAACCTGAAATGTTGAAGAAGTCGAAGGCCATTCCGTAAATGATACAAGACAGTACAATCATCCACAAACCACCTGCAGGATCTCCAAATGCGAACAAACCGAAACGAAGAACCCATGCGACCATGCTTATGATCATGATTTGCTTAATACCAAAACGCTTCATGAAAAACGGAATAGCAAGAATGAAAAGAGTTTCAGAGATTTGAGCAATGCTCGAGATTATCGCAGGATATTGAACAGCGAGTGGTTTCGGGTCTGAATACAAATTGTCGAAACTGTGCAAGAACACATCTCCGTATGCGTTTGTCAATTGCAAGGCCGCACCAAGAAGCATTGCAAACAAGAAGAATATCGCATAACGATAGTTCTTAAACATAGAGAAGGCATGCAGTCCAAAGGCTTGAATAAATCCTTTGCGCTCCAAGTTTTTTCCTAGAGGTGGACAAGCAGGTAAGGTGAAGGAATAAATACCAAGCACCAAAGAAGCTACTCCGCCAAGGTAAAATTGAAAGGCGTGTGTTTCATTTCCAGTTAAACTCACTGTCCATAAAGCGACAATAAATCCAACAGTTCCCCAGACACGAATGGGAGGGAAGGCCTTAACGACATCAATGCCTTCTTCTCTTGATAGAATAGCATACGCCACCGTGTTCGATAACGAAATGGTTGGCATGTAAAAAATCATGGTCAACAAGATTCTCCAAAACATTTCATCAGGTGTTGCCGAAGCTGGAACGAAGAACAAACAAACGCCACCCAATATGTGGAGAATACCATAAAGCTTTTCAGCATTGATGAATCTGTCTGAAAGAATACCAGCAATCGCAGGCATGAACAAAGCCGAGATTCCCATAGTTGAGAAAATAACACCGAACTGATCGGGTCCCCATTGCTTGGTTTCAAACCAAAACGCACCGATGGTGATCAGCCAACATCCCCAGATAAAGAACTGAAGAAAACTTAATGCGGTCAGACGTTGCTTAATCATGCGGAAAGAGTTTAGTTGTTGAATGCAAGAAGCGTACATGCCGCTTCAATAACATTTTTGTTTTTTAATAATTCAGCCGCACGGGCATGAAGCGCTTGTTCCAACGCTTCTGCTTTTCCTTCATGCTCTAAAAATAAGTCAGAAAGCTCCAATAATTTATATTCGTTTACATCAGTCTCGTTCGGAAGGGCCTGCAAATTGCCCAACATGCCCAAATCATTACCAGTTAGTATCTTCGAAAAACGAATGTCTTCTGGCAATGCATCGATTCCGATTCCAATTTTTTCATTCGGTTTCGGAACTTCAAACAATCCGTCAATGGCTCTTACATAATAGTCTCCACCTGCACGTGCAACAAGATCAGCTTTGAACATATCTATTCTTCCGTTTTCATCGAGAATGGAATCGTTGATATGCACACGAACAATTTCGCACACTACTAAATTTCCGGCACCGCCTTCGGTTCCGAGTTCTATTACTTCCTTCACCTTACACTCTAATTGAATGGGCGATTCAGCAACGCGCGGAACGCGAACAACTTCAGAAGCCAATTCAGTAACGCCAGACTTAACGAATTCATTAACGCCAGCAGCGTATTCAACGCTGCTTAATGAGCATTGCTGAACCAAACTGTAATTCACAATGTTTATCACGCATTCAGGAACACGCTTCACATTTTCGTACGTGTGCTTGGTCGTGTTGTCGCGACCTCTGCGTGCAGGTGAGAAAATAGCAATTGGTGGATTGGCAGAAAAGACGTTGAAAAAGCTGAACGGAGAAAGGTTAGGGGTTCCGTTTTCGTCTATGGTGCTTACCCAAGCAATGGGTCTTGGAGCAACACTGCCTAAAAGCAATTGGTGCAATTTCCCAACGGGAATTTCACCAGGAATAAAAGTAGCCATATTATTTTTTTGAAAGGGCTTCCACTTCAGAAACCGAGTCCATTACTTTTTTCTTCAATTCATCTTTGAATTGGGCGATGCGTTGCATCAATTGCGCGTCTGAAACGGCAACGATCTGAGCAGCTAAGATTCCAGCATTACGGGCACCATCGAGAGCAACAGTTGCAACAGGAACTCCGGCTGGCATTTGAAGAATGCTAAGTACACTGTCCCACCCGTCTATACTATTCGAAGATTTAATTGGAACACCAATAACAGGCAGGGGAGTCAAAGACGCTGTCATGCCTGGTAAATGCGCCGCCCCACCGGCTCCGGCTATAATCACCTGAACACCTCTACTGGCGGCGCCCTTAGCATACTCGAACATGCGGTCCGGTGTGCGATGCGCGCTAACAACACTGATTTCAAAAGGGACGTTCAATAACGAAAGGACGTCTGCAGCTTCTTGCATAATACGTAAGTCACTCTTGCTGCCCATTATAATTCCAACCATAGTCTTTATTGTTTCGGTATCACTCAAATCCTATGGATCAGAGCTCTATTTTTTATTTCGTTTTTCCAACTCGTCGCGAAGCTTCGAAGCCAATTCGTAATCTTCGTTCAACAAGGCTTCGTCTAATTTCTTTAAGAGTTCTTCAGGAGATAATTCTTCTTCAAAATCCTCTTCAGTTATGTCCAAGTCGAAATCCAAGTCATCACCTTCCGACAAAGCACGCATGTCTCTTCCAACTTCATCCATTACTTCCTTTGCACAGAAGATCGGAGCCCCGAATCGAATCGCAATCGCAACAGCATCGCTGGTGCGAGAATCAACTTCAACCGTCTTTCCATTTCCACGCACGATGATGCGCGCATAGAAGATTCCGTCAATCATTTGATAGATGAATACCTCTTCCACATGAATATCAAAATTCTCTGCAAGAGATACGAAAAGATCGTGGGTAAGCGGACGTGTGATTGGCATTTTTTCCATCACAATAACAATGCTGTGCGCCTCAGCCGGACCAATAACAATGGCCAAACTGCGAGCACCCGCTATTTCGGTAAGAGCCATGACATACGCCCCGTTCGAGCTGCTGCTCGGGGTAATGTCGACGAGGTCTAGCTGAATTTTATCGGCCATTACTTCGTAGCGTTGAAGGCTTTCGCCGCTGCTATTAATTGTGGAACAACTTCAAAGGCATCTCCAACAATTCCGTAATCAGCTGCTTTGAAGAACGGTGCTTCAGGGTCTTTGTTAATGACAACAATAACCTTCGATCCATTAACACCAGCCAAGTGTTGAATAGCTCCGCTGATTCCTACTGCGATGTATAAATTCGGACGAATAGCAATTCCCGTTTGTCCCACGTGCTCGTGGTGAGGGCGCCATCCGATGTCAGACACCGGACGAGAACATGCTGTAGCTGCATTCAATTCTTTCGCTAACTCTTCAATCATTCCCCAGTTTTCAGGGCCTTTCATTCCTCTTCCTGCAGAAACAACTTTGTCTGCTTCTGGCAATGGAATTGACTCACTTTCTTCAACACGAACTTCTTTTACACGAACGCGTGCCGCTCCAACTTCAGCGTTGAAAGCATTTACACCGCATGCTGTTCCTGAAGTATTTACTCCATATGAATTCGGAAGGACAGTAACAATGCTTAGTTCCGAGTTCACGGTTACATGTGCAATGGCTTTTCCTGAGAACACATTTTTCTTCACGGTATTTCCAGCTGGAATAGCTGTAGCACCTGAAACCAATCCAGCGTTCAAACGAACAGATAGGCGAGGGGCAACTGATTTTCCAACTAAATCGTGAGACAATACGATAGCATTTGCGCCAGACTCTCTCTGAGCAGCCAACATTAATTTGGTTACTTGATCTCCGTCTGCTGCATTCAATGCATCCATTTTCCAAACTTCAGAAGCACCTGCAGTGCCTAAAACTGAAGCGTCAATATTTCCATAAGTCACGGCAATACAAGTTCCACCAGCACTAGCCGACCATGCCGAAGCATAAGAAACTGCTTCCAAAGAAGATTTCGTGAATTTACCGTTGTGGTGTTCTGCGAATACAATAGTTTTCATGTTCAATACGGTATTAAATGACTTTCGCCTCTTGGTGTAACAATGTGATTAATTCTGCAGCGTTTGCTGGATCTACGAATTTACAAGCGCTCTTTGCAGGAGGCATTTCGTAATTGTTTACTGAAGTACTCGAAGCACCATTTTCAACAGCTACTACTTCCAAAGCTTTGGTACGTGCAGCCATAATTCCGCGCATGTTTGGAATACGTTGTTCCGCCATTCCTTTTGCAGCGCTAATGACTGCTGGAAGATTAACTTCCAACACTTCCATTCCGCCGGTAACCTCACGCTCGCAAGTAGCAACACCGTTCGCAACGTCAAGCTTTGCAGCAAGCGCAACTAATGGCATATCTAACAATTCAGCAACCATTCCAGGTACAACAGATCCGTTGTAATTGATGGTTTCCTTTCCACATAGAATTAAATCGAATCCTTTGTCTTTGGCGTAGTTCGCAATGTGCGTAGAAACACTCAATGCGTCAGACTCTGGAGCGTCAATGCGAACTGCATCGTCAGCACCAATTGCCAGGGCCTTGCGGATAATTTGTTCGTAATCTGCACCGCCAACGCTCAATACAGTAACGTTTCCGCCTTGTGCTTCTTTCAATTCCAACGCACGAACAAGTGCGTACCATTCATCATACGGATTAACAATGAAGTTTACCCCAGCCTCATCGAATGAAGTGTTGTTGTTGGTGAAGGCAATCTTCGACGTAGTGTCGGGAGCCTTGCTCACGCAGACTAAAATTTTCATGTTGCAGTTTTAAGGCTGCGAAGTTACGAAAGCATACGTGAAACTTTCGAATTTCTAATCATGAATTATTGAATCATTTCCAACTGACGAGCGACTTTTTGAAGAATCTCGAACACGGTCTCAGCCATTACGTTTTCGCTGTCTAAGGTTGGATTAATTTCCGTGAATTCTAAACAACAGATTCGCTCGTTTTGAAGTAACTCTAAGATTAAGTCAGCCGCTTCGCGCTCGTTGATTCCACCTTTCACCGGAGTTCCGGTACCTCTTGAAACCATAGGATCCATAGAGTCTACGTCGAAACTGATGTAGATTTTGTCGCAAGCACTTAAGTAGCGAAGAATCTCACGACTTAACTTGGTGATACCCGTTTTACGAAGTTCGTTGGTTGAAACCACTTTCACTTTGTTCTGTTTGATTAACGCAGCTTCTTGTTCTTCAAAGTCGCGAAGAGTGATATAGACAAGATCACGGTATTCAATCTTCGGACAGATATCTCCCACATTCTTCAACATTTCCCACAAGTCAATGGTCTCGTAGTCGAGGTCGTTCACTTTTTCTTCAATGTTGTCTTCATTCAATGCTGTAGCCAAAGGCATGCCGTGAAGGTTTCCACTTGGGCTTGTATAAGGGCTGTGTAAATCGGCATGGGCATCGATCCAGATAACACCTACGCGTGATTCAGGATAGGCCATGCGAATACCGGCAAGGGTTCCTCCAGCATTGCTGTGGTCTCCGCTCAAAAGAAGTGGGAATCTGTTGTCACGAATGGTGTCGCGCACAGCAGCACCAATGCGCTCGTACATCTTAAGTACGCTCCGAACGTGTTTCGCGTAGCGACTTCCCGGATTGTTATGCAAAGCGGCATTGTCATTTGGAATGACAATGCTTCTGTATTTCTTGAAAAAGCCTGAACGGAAGTCAAGGGCTGCAATTTTCAAAGCATCTACTCCAAGACTAGATCCGCGTGTTCCTGCTCCAACTTCACTCGGAACTTCGATAATTCGAATGTTTTTCGCTTTTTTGTTAATCATAATGCAAAGATAGTTATTGAAGGGTTGTTCTAATCCAATGTTCGGCTTTCGATTCTAAGACGTGGTACATCTTTTCGAATCCGTCTTCCTTACCGTAATATGGATCTTCCAAATCTTCTTCAATGAGGTATAATTTTATTTTCTTTAGATCTTCTGAGTTTCGAGCTAATGAGGAGACATCGCGGAAGTTCATTTGATCCATGACCAAAATGATATCGAATTCATCGAAATGATCGGCCTTGAATTTCTGAGCTTTATGATTGGAAATGTCGACGTTGTATCGTTTTCCAACATTCTCAGAACGCTTGTCTGCTCGGCTGCCTATGTGATATCCTGCTGTTCCAGCGCTAGCAACGTCAACAGCAACGTTAAGCTCTTCCGCCTTAGCCTTTAAAATTCCTTCGGCCAAGGGAGAGCGACAAATATTACCTAGACAAACGCAGAGAACTCGTTTCATTTCTTTTCAATTCCAATAGCAAAAATTACATTTCGTTTGTTGAAGTCCCAATTCATTTCGCGCCATTGCGCAATGGTCTTTGTGATGACATAGCCGTTTTGACTGTGCACGTCACAACCAATACAAAGCAGAGTGGTGGGTTGAAGGTGTTCGCGCAAATCGTCGTACACATGATGACTGCGATAAGGAGCATCCATAAACAATTGCGTCACCTTAAACTCTGAAGACTGTCTTTCCAACATCTTAATTTTCTTCATGCGCTCACCACGTTCACGCGGAAGGTAACCGTGAAAAGTAAATGTTTGTCCGTTAAGACCAGAAGCGGCAAGCGTGAGCATAATAGAGGATGGGCCCGTTAACGGCACAACAGGAATACCCATTCGATGCGCCTCGGCAACAATTACAGCGCCGGGATCTGCAATACAAGGCATACCCGCTTCGCTCATTAGACCTCCGTCTTTTCCTTCCAGAATTGGCTTTAACCAATCCTCGTAGCCAAGTTCCTTACTGTGCTCGTTTATAACGTTTAAGGTAATTTCTTCGAAATCTTTGGTGTAGCCATTTTTTCTTAAATAGCGTCGAGCCGTTTTCAATTCTTCCACAAAGAAGATGTCCAGTTCCAACATCAATTCATTGTTGAATGGAAGGTTTTCCATCTGATGAAGATCTCCAATGGGTGTGGGGAAGAGGTAAAGCGTTCCCGGATTTTTTTTAGACATAAGCGGTATATCGAAGTGATATTTTTTGCGAGCGTGAAGGTACTGCAACAATTCATTTCAAGGAAAACAAAAAAGACAGCCGAAGCTGTCTTTTCCAATTATTGAAATTCAATTTATAAATCGTCGAAAGAAATATCGCTTGCTGAAGAAGATGATTCTTCCGATGGCTTGCTCGCTTCAGGCTCAGAATATTCTGAAGACACTGCCGATTGCTCAGATTCAGATTCAGCAAATTCTGAAGAACGGAAGTCGCCCGTGTCTTGCAGTTGACGAATATGATTAATGGTGTCTTCCAATCCTTCAATGAATTTATCGAAGTCTTCTTTGTACAAGAAAATTTTATGTTTTTCATAGCTGGCCTGACCGCTGTCTGAAAATCCCGAGCGCTTGCTCTCGGTAATGGTCATGAATAAATCATTGCCTCTCGTCGTTTTCACATCGAAGAAATACTTGCGTTTTCCCGCGCGCACCTCTCTTGAAAATACATCGTCACGGTAGTTACTTCCTTCTGCCATAGCTGTTAAAGTTTTCGTTCAATTTGGTTAAGTGTACCAAAAATAAAAAAAATACTCACATATCAAAATATTCTTGCCTTTTTTTACAAGGAATCATTCAGGGCAGGAGAGAGACGATAGCGGTCTTCACCGTAGCGACTGGCTAACTTTTTCATTTCCCAAGCGACCTGATCAAGGCCGAGTTCTTTTCCCCAAGCAATAAGTCCTTTCGGGTAATTCACACCTTTGGTCATGGCTAAATCCAAATCTTCGGCGCTGGCCAAGCCTGTTCTATGCGCTTCATAGGCTTCGTTAATGAGCATGCATAAGATACGCTTGCCTATTTCCTCTTGACTTAGAATATTAAGCGATTCCGTGCTGTTTGTTGCTCCCTCTTCATAAGAAAAGAATCCGCGCTTACTCTTTCTTCCAAACCAACCGGCTTCAACATGTCGCTTCTGCGTGGTGCTCGGAGTATATCTCGGATTGAAATAATTTGCAGCAAAGACACTTTCAGTTACGGCATAGTTCACGTCGTTCCCAATAAGATCCATTAATTCGAAAGGTCCCATCTTGAATCCAAGCGCTTTCATGGCTTCGTCAATTTCTAAATAAGTCGCCATTCCTTCATCGTAGATACGAAGCGCTTCCGAATAAAACGGACGAGCCAAACGGTTAACAATGAATCCAGGTAAGTCTTTCGTTACAACTGGAGTCTTTCCCCAGTCGCCTATTTTAGTTTGAATTTCTGAAAGTCGTTCTTTATCGGTTTGAAGAGCAGGAATAATTTCAACCAAAGGCATAAGAAATGCAGGGTTGAAAAAGTGAATCCCCCAAACACGTTCCGGGTGCTTGCATGCCGAAGCAATTGACGTAACCGATAGACTTGAGGTATTGGTTGCCAAAATGCTCGTCTTCGGCAATAACGCATCGAGTTCAGCAAATACAGCTTTCTTCACCGCAAGGTCTTCCACAATAGCTTCAATCACCCAATCGCATTCTGCTAGGTCATTCATATAACTAACAAAACTCACTTTCGAAACAAGCTCAGCCTTTCTCTCTTCCGAAATCTTTCCTTTCTCCACCAACTTCGAGAACTGTGTCTCCAAGTTATTCTTAGCACGATTCAATGCGTCTTCATTTGTGTCGAACAACGCAACATGCTCGCTGCCCATTAAAGCCACTTGAGCTATTCCAGTGCCCATGGCACCCGATCCAATAATTCCTATTTTCATATTGCAAATTTCGTTAGTTTTGGTGAAGTGACTGCACGTAATTTCAAAATACATTTTCTTTTCGCTCTTGCTTTCATCTATTCGGTGCAGGCAGCGGCACAATCTCCTGTTAAACTCAAGGAATTGGCCAAGCAAGAGATTGAAAACAGAAATTGGCCAAGCGCTTATGATTGGGCGAAGCAAGCCTATTTATTGGATTCAACAAATTTTGAATCACAAGTTTTACTTGCCTTGTGCGCCAATGAGATTAAAGAATATGAAGAGAGCAAGCGCATCTTTGAAAGTATTGCTGAAAAAGATATAGGCAAACTTCAACCCGATGCGAATTATTATTTAGCGCGCGCCCTGAAGGAATTGGGTTTTTATGAAGAGGCTGAAATCCTTTTCCGCAAATACGTTAAGAAGAGTAAAACCAAAAACATCGCACTTAAAAAGAAAGCCGATCAAGAGATTAAGAATTGCGTGTGGGCTCAAAAGAATATTCTTACCGATGATTCTCTTCACGTTTATCGATTGCCCGCAGCCCTTCAACATGAAAGTGCCGACGTTTTCCCGCGCATGGACGATTCTTTGTTGAATTATTATTTTTATGAGGAAGAAAAAAAGATGTGGCATCAAGTAACTCGTCCATTAGGAAATGGAAAGGTTACCTTGCGCACGCCAATGACTTTCGGCTACATGACTTTTCTTGGAGATACTGCTGTTGGTGTTGAAACAAAGGAAGGAGTTAGCACGATGCTCATGCTCGTTCGTCAAGATTCAACGTGGATTGTAGCAAACAAATTGGAAAAATTAAACGAAGGCAATTCATCTATGCCCCACCTTGTGCGCATCAACGGTGTCTTGCATTTGTTCTTTGTTTCCGACAGAGAAGGTGGCGAAGGTGGAAAAGACATTTGGATAGCGAGGGAAACAAAAGGAGCTTGGGCAAAACCCTTTAATGCGGGCAGTCGGGTAAACAGCGCTGATGACGAACTTTCACCGTTCTATTTCAACAATAAACTTTATTTCACATCGACTTGGTACGAAGGTTTTGGAGGTTGGGACATCTATTATTCCAACGGAAAGCCAGGAAGTTTCCAACGTCCGGAAAACGCTGGTAGAGGACTAAATTCGAACTTCAACGACTGGGGATTGAGTTTCAATCCGAAACAAGGTATCGCATTTTTTAGCTCTGATCGTCCGCTTGATGATGGATCAAAATTCCCTCCTTGCTGCACCGATTTGTATGCTGCAACTTGGCAAAAGAAAGAAGAGGAACTTTCGAAGACCAGCACCGATTCGCTCTATACTTCATTGTATGAATTGAATAAAGTCCTTCCAGTTAAATTATATTTCCACAACGACGAACCGAATCCAGATTCCAACGATACAACAACCGTCTTTACGTACACGGAAACTTTTCAGAATTACATTAAAATGCAAGAGCTTTATGCTCGAAAATTAGGAAGCGAAAAAGGTTCTGCGGAATATGCGGAAGAAGAGGTAGATGCGTTTTTTGAGAATCAAGTTCAGCAAGGCATGATGGACTTAACCTTGTTCGAAGATTTACTGAAGAAAGAATTGATGGCCGGGAATACCGTTAAGGTTACAGTGCGCGGATTCGCCAGTCCGCGCGCAGCAAGTGATTACAACAGAAGACTCTCTTTGCGACGCATTGCTTCGCTGAAAAATAAATGGATGAAAGAGGATGTATTTCGAAGTGCATTCGAATCGAAATCGCTTGAGATTATTCCATTGCCTTTCGGCGAAATTCAATCGAAGTCGGGTGTAAGCGATGATATAAAAAATGAAAAGAAGAGTATCTATAGCAAAGGAGCACGACTTGAAAGAAGAATAGAAATAGAAAGTGTTTCCATAAATAAAAAGGAAGAGGCCACTACGAAGCTCGATGTTGGAAGCGGAATAGTATACCTCGGAAGAGTGAAGCAAGGAAGTTTTACTTCGAAAGAAATTACAATTACGAATTCAGGAAATACGACACTTCAAATAGATGATGTTGAAGCTTCTTGCGGCTGCACGGTTCCTGAGTTAACGAAGAACACGTTGGCTCCGGGCGAGAAGACAACCTTGAAGATTACGTTCTCAGCACCGAATAGAATAGGGAAGGAAGTGAAGTTCGTTACATTATACTCCAACGGTAACGCCATGAAGGTCATTACAGTTGAAGCAATTGTAGAATAATTATTCTGAAGCCGGAGGAGTTCCTTTCTCCACGTGCATTTTCACCTCTTGAGCCTCGGTGTCGTAATCGACATGAAGCGTGTCTCCAGGTTTAATTTGACTGTTAATGATTTCTTCAGCCAAAGGATCTTCCAAGTATTTTTGAATAGCTCTGCGCAACGGACGAGCACCATATTTCTCATCGAATCCTTTGTCAGCAATGTAGTCTTTCGCTGTTTCAGTAAGCGCAATGGTGTATCCAAGATCGGTGATACGAGAGAATAATTTCTTCAACTCGATGTCGATGATCTGATGGATGTCTTCTTTCTTCAATGCATTGAAGACGATGATATCGTCAACACGATTCAAGAATTCAGGAGAGAATGCTTTTTTCAAAGCCGCTTCAATTACACCTTTCTTACTGTCTTCTTCTTGGGTTGTGCGTGAAGATGTACCGAAACCGACACCCGTTCCGAAGTCTTGAAGCTGACGAGCACCAATGTTCGAAGTCATGATGATAACGGTATTCTTGAAGTCGATTTTACGACCCATGCTATCTGTCATTTGTCCATCGTCCAAAGCCTGAAGCAATAGATTGAAGACATCAGGGTGAGCTTTTTCAATCTCATCCAATAACACAATGCTGTATGGTTTGCGACGAACCTTTTCGGTTAGCTGTCCACCTTCTTCGTAACCAACATAACCCGGAGGCGCTCCAATCAAGCGAGATACAGCGAATTTCTCCATGTACTCACTCATGTCAATGCGTATAAGTGCATCATCAGAGTCAAACATGTAACGCGCTAACTCTTTCGCAAGTTGTGTTTTACCAACCCCCGTAGGACCAAGGAAAATGAATGAACCAATCGGACGGTTTGGATCTTTCAATCCAGCACGATTGCGTTTAATTGCTTTTACAACTTTAACAATCGCATCTTCTTGTCCAATAACTTTTCCTTCTAACTCTTTATCCATTTTCGCAAGACGACCGCTTTCAGTCTCGGCAACTTTTTGAACAGGAATACCCGTCATCATTGCAACAACTTCTTCAACATTCGCAGCTGTTACTGTTGTGCGCTGCGTGCGTGTTTGCTCTTCCCATTTCTTCTTCGCCTCATCAAGACTCGTTTCTAAAGCCTTTTGTCTGTCGCGAAGTTGCGCTGCCTCTTCGTATTTCGCACTGCGAACCACACGAAGTTTTTCCTCTTGAATTCCTTCAATTTCTTTTTCGATATCGATAATCTCCTGCGGAACTGAAATGTTCTGCAAGTGAACACGAGATCCCACTTCATCCAAAGCATCAATAGCCTTGTCTGGAAGGTGACGATCTGTAATGTAACGAGCAGTCAATTTAACACAAGCCTCAAGCGCTTCATCAGTGTATGTTACACTGTGGTGAGACTCGTATTTGTCTTTGATGTTATTTAAAATTTGTATGGTCTCTTCAACCGTAGTTGGATCAACAACAACCTTTTGGAAGCGACGCTCTAAAGCACCGTCTTTCTCAATATACTGACGGTATTCGTCAAGTGTAGTGGCTCCAATGCATTGTATTTCGCCACGAGCTAACGCTGGCTTGAACATGTTACTTGCATCGAGACTTCCACTTGCGCCACCTGCACCAACAATAGTGTGAATTTCATCAATGAAAAGAATGACATCTGGAGATTTTTCCAGTTCATTCATCACCGCTTTCATGCGCTCTTCAAACTGACCGCGGTATTTCGTTCCCGCAACCAATGAAGCAATATCAAGTGTTACTACGCGCTTGTCGAAAAGCACGCGAGATACCTTTTTCTGAATGATGCGAAGGGCAAGGCCTTCAGCGATTGCTGATTTACCTACACCCGGTTCACCAATAAGAATTGGATTGTTTTTCTTTCTTCTGGAAAGGATTTGCGAAACGCGTTCAATTTCTTTCTCACGTCCAACAATTGGATCTAATTTTCCTTCTGTTGCATACTTGGTTAAGTCGCGACCGAAGTTATCTAAAACGGGAGTTTTACTTTTTGAATCGCCTGGCTTCTTTGTTGTTCCGCCGCTTCCGCCTGTGAACGGACGATCTTCTTCATCATCGTCGTCTGCATTTGGAAATTCTGCACGAGGCAAGTCAGACTTGCGAACGTTTTCATCTTCTCCGTCACCCAATTCGCGGTTCACCGCGTTGTAATCTACGCCCATAGGTTCAAGTGTTCTAGTAACGACATTGTCAGAGTCTTTCAAAATAGTTAGAAGCAGGTGCTCTGTGTTCACCATGGTCTTCTTGTGCGATTTCGCTTCTATGTAAGAAAGCTTCAATACGCGTTCAGCTTGTTTCACCAATGAAATGCCTGAACTTGTTACGGTTGAAGATCCGTAAGAACCGGCGTTGCGCACAGAGGCCTCAACGCTTTTGCGTAAAAACGAAAGGTCAACGCCCAAGCTTTTTAAAACCTTCGTTGCGGTGCAATCTTCTTCACGAAGAATTCCCAATAAAAAATGCTCTATTCCGATGTAGTTGTGACCTAATCGCAATGCCTCCTCTCTGCTGTATCGCAGGACTTCTTGTACTTGTTCTGAAAACTTAGCGTCCATATCTTTCCTTACCTTAGTTAGTCAACCTCAAATGTATTCCTTACTTCCCTTCCTATAAACATAATACCATTGAATTTTCCACAGCCTTTTTGTCATTTGTGAATAACTATAACCGCCACAATTGGTCAATTTTCGCTTCAATCGGGAGTATTTTCGCGTACCCGTGACAGTTCAATTTTTTAAGCGGGAACAACCACTATGGAATCAGGAGAAAGAATTCTTAAGATAAACATTGAAGATGAAATGAAATCAGCCTACATCGATTACTCGATGTCGGTGATTGTGAGTAGAGCTTTACCGGATGTTCGCGATGGACTGAAGCCAGTTCACCGTCGTGTGTTGTACGGTATGCTTGATTTGGGAATGTTGTCGAACAGACCATACAAGAAATCAGCGCGTATTGTCGGAGAGGTATTGGGTAAGTATCACCCACACGGTGACTCGGCAGTATACGAGACGATGGTGCGTATGGCGCAACCGTGGTCTTTGCGCTACCCGCTGGTAGACGGACAAGGTAACTTCGGTTCGATGGATGGTGATAACGCGGCTGCGATGCGTTATACGGAAGCGCGTTTGAGAAAATTAGCAGAAGAACTTCTTGAAGATTTAGATAAAGACACTGTTGACTGGCAAGCGAACTTCGACGATTCGTTGGAAGAGCCTCGCGTTATGCCAGCGAAAGTTCCGAACTTGTTGTTGAACGGAGTAAGTGGAATTGCGGTGGGTATGGCCACGAACATGGCTCCGCACAACTTGACGGAAGTGTGTGACGGAATCGCTGCATACATCGACAATCGTGACATCACGACTGAAGAGTTGATGCAACACATCAAAGCACCCGATTTTCCAACAGGTGGTGTTATTCACGGATTGGAAGGAGTTAAGTCTGCATACGAAACCGGAAGAGGTCGTGTGGTGATTCGTGCGAAAGCGCGTATTGAAGAGGTTGCGAATCACGAGTGTATCATTGTTGAACAGGTTCCTTACCAGATCAACAAAGCCGACATGGTGAAGCGCACGTGGGAATTGGTTCTTGAAGGAAAGATCGAAGGAATCGCTGAGATACGTGATGAATCGGATAGAAATGGAGTTCGTGTGGTTTATGAATTGAAGCGCGATGCGATCTCAAATGTTGTATTGAATAATCTTTACAAATACACAGGTCTACAAACTTCATTTTCAGTAAACAACATTGCGTTGGTTAACGGACGTCCGGAAGTATTAAACTTGAAGGATATCATTCGCCACTACGTTGAACACCGCCACGAGGTTGTTACGCGTAGAACGAAATTCGAATTGCGCAAAGCGGAAGAGCGCGCGCACATCTTAGAAGGATATTTAATTGCGTTAGATAACATTGATGCAGTAATTGCATTGATCAGAAAATCTCAAACGCCAGATGAGGCGAAAGACGGATTGATTCAACAATTCGGATTGTCAGAGATTCAAGCAAAAGCAATTCTTGAAATGCGTTTGCAACGTCTTACAGGATTGGAGCGCGATAAGATTCGTGCTGAGCATGCTGAATTGATGGCGTTGATTACACGTCTTCGTGCAATCTTGGACAGCGAGGAGTTGCGTATGCAAATCATCAAAGATGAGCTAACGCATTTGAAAGAGAAATTCGGCGACGAGCGTCGTTCGATCATTGAATTCTCTTCAGCTGACTTGAGCATTGAAGATATGATTCCTGATGAAGCAATGGTGGTAACCATTACTCACGCAGGATACATCAAGCGTACAAACTTAAACGAGTACCGCACGCAAAGCCGTGGCGGAGTAGGAGCGAAGGGAACATCTGCACGTCAGGAAGACTTCGTAGAACACATCTTCACCGCAACGAACCACGATTACCTGTTGATCTTCACCATGAAAGGAAGATGTTTCTGGATGCGTGTGTTTGAAATTCCGGAAGGAGGAAAAACGGCGAAGGGACGTGCAATTCAAAACATGATTCAAATTGAGCAAGACGACAAAGTCTTGGCTTACATCCCAGTGAAGGATTTGAATAACGCGGAGAATTTGAAATCTAACTTCGTTATTCTTTGTACAAGACAAGGTTTAATTAAGAAGACATCATTAGAAGCATACAGCAGACCTCGTTCTTCCGGTATCAATGCGATTACCATTGTAGACGGAGATGAATTGTTGCAAGCGCGTTTGACCACTGGAGCGAGCGAAATCATTATGGGTACGAAAGAAGGTAAAGCTATTCGTTTCCCGGAAGTGAAAGTTCGTGCAGTAGGAAGAACAGCACAAGGGGTGAAAGCAGTATCGCTTGGAAGTGCTACCGACGAAGTAATTGGAATGGTGTGCGTTGACGATCCGAACAGCGACATCTTGGTTGTATCTGACAAAGGATTCGGTAAGCGTTCTTCATTGGAAGACTATCGTGTAACGAATCGCGGAGGAAAAGGAGTGAAGACCATTAACATTACAGATAAGACCGGACCGTTGTGTGCGATCTTGGCTGTAGACAATGAATACGATTTTATGATTATCAATAAATCTGGAATCGCGATTCGCTTGAGTGTTGATGAGCTTCGTGTAATGGGAAGAAATACCCAAGGGGTGAAGTTGATTAACCTTCGTGGAAACGATGAGATTGCGGCTGTTTGTGCTGTTATTCGCGACGAAAATGAAGGCGAGGCTACCGAAGGCGAGGAAAACGCAGCCGAAGGTGAAACTGCGGCTCCAACTGAAGGAGGTGAGGAATAAATTGCAATTAATCTCTTTTGGCATTAACGTTGTCTAAGAGGAAAATGAAATAACCATAACATGAAAAAAACATTCATTCTATTCGCGACAGTTCTAACATCGTTTGCAACCTTCGCACAAGCTGAGCTTACCAATGCCTTCAGAGCAAACGAAGACAAGAACTACGAGGAAGCTTTGAATTACATCAATCAAGCCTCTTCAAACCCGAAGGCTACCGGTAAAGAAAAATACTGGAGATACCGAGGGGATATTTACATGAACATTGCAACTGACAGCGTTTTGAGCATGAAATACGCAAATAGCTTTAGTGAGGCTGTTGCGTCTTACACGAAGGCTTTGGAATTAAGCAAAGACTATGTGATGGAGATCGGTGCAGTTGTAGATCGCGTAAGAGCAATTGAAGAGCAAAAGGCAATTACTGCCTACAAAGCTGGAAATACATGTGCTGCTGCAGGTCATTATGAGAATTTGATCACAACAAGTTTGATGTTTGGTGTAACCGATACCATCTATGTTTATTACGGTGGTATTTGTCATGAATCATGCGGTAACGTAGATAAGGCTTTGGCAAACTTCACAACTTGCGCAAACGCGAACTATCAAGCTGCAGATTGCTATTCTCGCATTGGAAACATGTTAGTGAAAGCTGGAAGAAAAGAAGAAGCGATTAAAATCTTAGGAGAAGCACGTAAGAAGTATCCAAAGAACTCTTCTATCTTAACAGCAGAAGTAAACATTTACATTGAAGACAAAGACTATCAGAAGGCTCACGATGTATTGATTGCTCTAGCAGAGGCAGATCCTAAGAACGAAAGCGTTTTGTTCGTATTGGGTGTTACCTACGAAAAGAACAACAATCCCGTTGAAGCAGAGAAAGTATACAACAGAGCCTTGGAGTTAAATCCAACTTATTTCGATGCACACTACAACTTGGGAGTTATGTTTTACAATCAGGGGATCGAGAAATTTAAAGTTTGTGATGCGATTCCTCCAAGAGAAACCGCGAAATTCGATGCGTGTAAAGCTGAATCAAAGGTGATTTTTGCAAATGCGGCTGGCCATTTTGAAGTTTGTTACGCTCAAGAGCCAGCAGCTGTAAAGAAAGTCCTAACAGAATGTTACAGAAAATCAGGACAACCTGATAAAGCGAATGGAGTAAAATAAATATTATTTGAAGATGAAAAAAAGGGGAGCGAAAGCTCCCTTTTTTAGTTTTCAACATTTCGAAAACGAGAGCAATTCAACCTTCAATTTGCTTAAAACAATTGACATGTTTACTTGGTCGAAATTAATGACGCACTCGCTGCGAAAAATAGAGCAAAACGAAACGAATGATGTGGTGTCTTTTCCAACTGGAATTGATTTGTGGGATAAGAATGGAGGAATACGTTCGCAAGAAATTTCGTTGCTGGTTGCTCATAAACATTCCGGAAGTACGAGCATGGCCCTTCAAATTGCATTGAAGAATGTAGATGAAGGAACACCCGTACTTTATGTGAGCTCAGATATTTCACCGGAGTTATTCATGTATAAGATTATGCTTCAACGCGCTAAAGAATCTATACCATCTTTTCATGAAGTGACGCACGATGCTATGTATTGGGATTCACTTTGTCTGAAGTATCTGGAGGATTTACATGCTCGTCCGCTTTATTTTCAAGAATTCAAAGAACCAAAGTTGAACATTGCAATGGAAGGAATTCTGAAATTCAGAGAGAAACACCCGCGTGGACTTATTATCATTGACAAATTGAAATACAATTATTCTGACGGGAAAATATCTCCAGAGTTATTGAAGATATTCTTGAGCGGGTTGAATGATGATATTATCGGAACAGAGCGAGGGGTGCTTATTGTAACAAGCACGGCATGTGACATGATTGATTTCTCTTATGGAAAATTCCCTTCGCTATTGAGCATTTTCAATTGGCATATTTTAAATCAATATTTCAAGCGCGTGTTTATGTTGCGTAAGGACATTAACGCTTGGATGAATACCGATTATTTTAGTCCTGATTTTCTCTTTGCTTCAGGAGTGGCTATTACTGCGGATTCTAGAGTTCGTGACGAAGAAGATTTGGTGTATTACCATTCGTCGCATTATCAATTTTACTGTAAGACCAGTCCGGTGGTAAAGCCTTTGGATGAGGATGATTTGGATAGCCCCTTTTAACGTATTCTAATTTTCTCGCCGACGCGCAAGATTTTTGTCGATTTGAAATTGTTGAGTTTACAGATTTTAGAAACGCTCGTCTTGTTTTTGGATGCGATTTTTGAAAGTGTGTCTCCTGACTTCACCGTATAATATTTTTTACTGTTAGACGAGTTGTCTTTGGGCTGAGTCTTTTTATCTCCGGAAACAACAAGCTTTTGCCCAACTTTCAATTTGCTTGTTTCTTTGATGTTGTTGTTTTCGCAAATGCTTTTAACTGTAGTGTGCTCTTCTTTTGCGATGGAAGACAATGTTTCTCCAGAACGCACGACGTGAGTTCTGGTTTTACTCTCCGAATCACCTTTTGGAGTGGGAGTTTCCATCATTTCTTTTTGTCCAGCATCTCCTTCTTTTTGAATCTCTGAAATGCTTTCTACTTCTTTTACTTTCAGAATGGACTCCGTCATGCACGGGCATATCCGTTCGCGGGTGATGGAGTCGGTTTGAAATTCTTCGTATGGTTTGAACTCAAGGATTTTACTTTTCACAGCTGGAAACCCTTTGTAGTTGCCGTCGGTGTTTTGCTCCCAGTACTTTAGCGCTTGTTGATTGCTTAGCCCGCAAAACTGCATTAACGTAAAAGCGCTTAGCATTCCGCTTTGGTGCCAACCGTTCCAACAGTGAATGTAAATAGGCGCTATTTCGTCAGCATAAATAAGTTTGTTTAGATCTGTGAAGATTCCTTTTACGACATCTGGATTCAGATCAGGAAGGCATCTGTAGTTAAACCCCAGTGCATTAAGTGAATCGATCATAGGAGTTGGGTAGTCCTGATTGAAATATTTCGAATACAAGTAAATGGCCCCTCCGAATCCTGAAGTTCTGAGGTTACTTACGCCCCAATAGGGCAGAGGGTGCGAGTTATATGTTTTTGGTTCGGTCTCTTTCCGATGAAAGTTGTTAGACCCTCCGCGGTAAAGTACATTATTCAATACAACGCGCATGTTGCGCACTCCAAAAAGACTGTCCGGACCTTCACCTTTATTGTTAACCAATTTGGTTTGAACACTGTCCAAACCAAAAACGTCTTTTTGCGCAAAGGCTAATTCGTTAGCGAATAAAAAAGCAATTAAAAAAGTTATTCTGCGCATGGTTATAATCATAGGATTAAAATTATAGCTCAAACTCTGAGCGGCAAGCGATGAAGAACTACTTTTTCGAACTACTTATTGTGCATATTCAAATAGTTCTTTCGTTGAGTAACTGCTGTAATAATTCAAGAAACGGTTTTTCCAACCCACATTGTTTGCTGGTAAATGATGAAACAAGTCGCGAAATCCTTTGCATTGCTCTTTCATGTATGAACGAAAAGCAAACTGATCGTTTTCATTCAAGCTGGCGAAAGCCAATAGGCAGCGCAAAGTGGCAATGTTCAAGTTGTCGAAGAGGTGCCAGCGCGAAAGCGGTCCGTTCATGACGTGTACGCGTCCGTCTTTCAAGAAGACAATCATGCAATCGCCGTTCTTACGAAGGTGAATCATTTTCCCAGGTTCGAAACCAAGGCGAGAGGCGTGACTTGCACTGAAGCCTGCTTGCTGCGTGAATCCGTTGTTGTTAAAGATTTTCCACAACTTAGGTCCAGCTGTGAATAGAGGCAAGAAATCCGATGTGGTCTCGCTGAAGTATGGGTTTTGTGTTTTCATGAGACAAATGTTTTGCCTCGGGTTGTAATGTATTTACGAGCTAATTTTTGAAAGAAAATAATTTTTATTTGGACTTAGTGTAATTTTTACACTAAGTTAGCATTCAAGAAATTTATCATGAATAGTTCAGGAATAAAAAGAATTGGTGTTCTGACCAGTGGAGGTGATGCTCCGGGTATGAATGCCGCTATACGCGCGGTAGTTCGTGCATGCGCTTTTCACAACGTAGAGGTGGAAGGAATCTTTCAAGGCTATGCTGGATTAATTGCAGGTGACTTCAAACGTTTGAATGAACGTTCGGTTGCACGCATCTTGGGTCGTGGCGGTACCATCTTGAAATCTTCACGTTGCAAAGAATTTCACACCGTGGAAGGAAGAGCCAAAGCCGTTGAACAAATGAAGAAGCACCACATCGATGCACTTATTACCATAGGTGGAAATGGAACTTTCACAGGAGCGCACATTCTTTCGCAAGAATCCGGCTTGCCTGTTATGGGAATTCCAGGAAGTATCGATAACGATTTATATGGAACCGATCACTGTATTGGTTTCGATACTGCGACAAACACTGTTGTAGATGCAGTAGATAAAATTCGTGATACAGCGACTTCACACAATCGAATTTTCTTTGTGGAAGTAATGGGAAGAAACAGCGGGTTTATCGCTTTGAAGGCCGGTATTGCTGCAGGTGCCATTGCCATTGTTCTCCCGGAAGATGAAATGACTTCTGAAGAATTAATGCAAATTCTTCGCGCAAGTGAAGACAGCGGTAAGTCAAGTTCAATCGTAATCGTTGCTGAAGGAGCTAAGAGCGGAACAGCTTATGAACTAGCGAACAAGGTGGCTTCTGAAAATCCAGATTACGACACCCGTGTATCTGTTTTAGGACACCTGCAACGTGGCGGAGCGCCTAGTTGTTACGACCGCGTGATTTCATCACGAATGGGAGTTGCAGCTGTTGAAGGTTTGCTTCAAGGCAGAAAGGATGTGATGGTTGGAATTGTGAACGACAGAGAAACCTACACTTCTTTAGAAGAGGCCATCACACGCAGCAATCTTCCAAACAGAGATGAATTGAGAATAGCTCGAATACTTGCGATATAACATTAAAAAAAGAATAAGATGAAAAAAGTAGCAATCAATGGTTTTGGACGTATCGGCCGCATGTGCTTTCGTCACACATTAACCGATAACAATATTGAAGTAGTCGCAGTAAACGACTTGACAGATGTTAAGACGCTTGCTCACTTATTGAAATACGATAGTATTCATGGAAGAGTGAATGCAGAAGTTTCTGCTGATGGTGAATTCTTGGTGGTGAACGGAAAGAAAATTCGTGTGTATGCGGAAAAAGACCCGTCGAATTTACCTTGGGGTGAATTGAATGTCGATGTGGTTATTGAAAGCACCGGTTTCTTCACAGACGACGTGAGTGCCGGAAAGCACATCACTGCAGGAGCGAAGAAAGTTGTTATCTCTGCGCCAGCCACAGGTAATGTGAAGACAATTGTTTTGGGTGTGAACGACGATACACTTACGTCGGAAGATCTAATTGTTTCGAATGCATCGTGCACAACAAACTGTTTGGCTCCAATTGCGAAAGTGTTGAACGATACATTCGGAATTGAAAAAGGATATATCACAACCGTTCACGCATACACTGCCGATCAACGTTTGCAAGATGCTCCGCACAAAGATTTACGCAGAGCTCGCGCAGCAGCATTAAGCATGGTGCCAACCAGCACGGGCGCTGCAAAGGCAGTTGGATTGGTTCTTCCAGAATTGAAAGGAAAGTTAGACGGTGTTGCCGTTCGCGTCCCAACACCAGACGGATCATTAACAGACTTAGTGGCTATCTTGAAAACAGATGTGACGAAAGAGGAAGTGAATGCAGCCATGAAGGCAGCAGCTGAAGGTCCAATGAAAGGAATACTTGAGTACTGTGTTGATCCAATCGTAAGTATTGACGTAGTTGGAAATCCAGCGAGCAGTATCTTCGATGCGGATCTAACATCAGCCAATGGAAACATGGTGAAGATTATGTCTTGGTACGATAACGAAGCAGGATATAGCAAACGAGTTATAGATCTCCTTCACAAGATGTAATTCAGATTGAAATAGAAAATAAAAAGTAAACAAAGAGAAATGATACTTATAGCTGATAGCGGGTCCACTAAATGTGATTGGGCTCTCATTGACGAGAAAGGATCTCGATTAGGAAATTTTGAAACGATGGGGTTGAATCCATATTTTCATGATGAAAAAGTAGTTGAAGCTGCAATTAGAGGAAATGCACCTCTTGCTTTGCAAGCAGACGCTATTTCGCATATTTATTTTTATGGTGCTGGAAGCAGCACGCCAAAGATGTGCGGAATTATTGAACGCGGTTTGCGTGCTGTTTTTCCAAAAGCTGAATTGTTGGTTGAACATGATTTATTAGGCAGCGCTTATTCAACATACGACGGGGAAGCTTGTATCTCTTGTATCCTTGGAACAGGGAGTAATTCTTGTTTCTTCGATGGGAAAGATATTCATGAGTCAGTTCCTTCATTGGCTTATATCTTAGGCGATGAGGCTAGCGGTTCTTACTTCGGTAAAATTTTGTTGCGTGAGTATTTCTACAAAAAACTTCCTTCTGAAATAGCTGAAGCTTTTGAGAAGAGCTTCCCATTGAGCAAAGACGAATTCATTTCGAAAATATACCGCGAGCCAAACGCAAACGTATACCTTGCGAGTTTCACTCGCTTCATTGGAAACTTCGCTCATCATCCACATGTGATGAATTGGGTCGTAAACGGTATGCGTGAGTTCTTGGATATTCACGTGAAGTCTTTTGAAAATTGGGACAAAGTTCCGGTACACTTTGTTGGTTCAATTTCACACTATTTCAAACACTGTTTGGAAGAGGCTTGCAGATTGGAAGGCGTTCGTTTGGGTAACATCATTAAGAAGCCTATCGATGGACTTGTGAACTATCATGTGAAATACGTTTTTCATCACGCAGAATGAAAGGAGCCATTTTCGATTTAGACGGAGTTCTTGTTGACACCGCGAAATATCATTATCAAGCCTGGAAGCGATTGGCGAATTCTGTGGGTGTTGAATTTTCATTGGACGATAACGAGCACCTGAAAGGAGTGAGTCGCGCTGAATCTTTGGAAATCATTCTGAGGAAAGGAAATATAGAGAAGTCGGCAGAGGAGAAGCAGGCGCTCATGGACGTTAAAAATGAGTGGTATTTGGAATTGGCTGCTGAGATGAATCCCGATGAAGCCTTACCCGGTGCCATTCCATTTTTGGAATCTTGCAAGGAAAGAGGAATTAAGATAGCCTTGGGCTCTTCTTCGAAGAACGCTCCAATGATTTTAGAACGTTTAGGAATTACTCATTTGTTCGATGCCATTGTAGACGGAAACGTTGTTTCTAAATCGAAACCAGATCCAACTGTTTTTCTAACAGCTGCAGAACAATTAGGTTTAACTCCAAGTGAGTGTATCGTTTTCGAAGACGCTATTTCAGGCGTGCAAGCCGCTAAAACAGGCGGGTTCTATTGTGTGGGTATTGGAACGAAAGAAGTTCTTCCTTTAGCCGATGAGATTGCTACTACACTCGGAGAGTATAGCGTAAGGTAAAAGAAAAAACAGCGCAGATGCGCTGTTTCTATATTCACTTGTTTGTTTTGATTATCCGTAAATAGAATAAATATTTAGGGCAACCCAAATTATATTCCAGTAGGCGATTCCTTTATTCATTTTGGTTCTAAGTGGTTTCACAAATAGAATTAAAAATGCAATGGCGAGTGCACTAATGTTTAAGAACCAAATTGCACCAGCAATATTATCGAAGGCTCCTGCTATATCGCCATGTAAGATTTTTTTCAATCCTTTACCGGCTAGAGCGAAATAAAGAATGATTTCAATGAGCTCTAAGCCAAATACAATAAGATTGGCTTGCCATGTCTTTAAAGACTTTTTTTCGGTTGTTTCCATTTTTTGTTTGTTTTTAGTTAAGATTTGGTGAAACTAATAAAAAAAATCTTGAAGGCAAAAATATTTGACTGAAAAATTTTAGATCTCTCGGTCTGTTTTTTTTGTTGTTAATAGAACGTTATTGTCTAAAACTCAATCCCAATACATGTGCTGATAATCGTACATGTTCGGTTGACTCCAATCGCCGCGACCGTTATAGAACTCGATGTCACCATCGTCGTATAAGGTGAAGATTTTGGATGTTCCGTATGTGTTTAGTGTAACAACATTCGCATTAACTGATTCCTTTCGTTCAATTTCAAAGCTGGTGTAGGTATTTCCTCGCCATCCAAACCCCACCTTCTCTTGAAGGTAATTCGGGTATATATAACCGCTATTGTTGGGGAAGAATGGATCTAGCATTTCGTTGAATGAACCAATGCCGTGGTAATCTTCGTTAGTTAGTTGGAAGGAACAATAACCGCCTTGTTTCAATTTATTCGAAATCGTAAATCCTCTAGAAACCAAAATCGAATCAATCTGCTTTTCATGAGGGTCATAAATGCTAACCGGCGCGGAGAATGTATAGGAAATTATCCCATCTACATTCGTGGTGGTAGATGGAAGGAAGGTGTATCCGTTTTGATTGCAATATTCAACCACCTTCCATAGAATCTCGGCGTCTTGTATAATTTTCTCTTTTGAAATGAAACTCGGAAAGGCTTCTTGCAAACTGCTGTTGTGGAATTGATACATGTACTTGCTTACAACTGCTGCTTTCCATGCTTTCAGTTCTTCAGTCGGAGCAGAGCCAATTTTAAGCGATGAAGGTGTTTCACATTTCCCGAATTTGAATCCCGAAGAATAGAAGCAGTTCTTTGTAACATTTCCCAAGGAGTCTTTTTGAATCCAGTTTCCATTCAGCAAGTCAAAGGAATAATTTTTTTCACTTTGAAGTTTTCCATTCGGAAAGAAGTCTCTTTCGGTTTGTTCTTTTTCGTGAAGAATAAGTTCCCATTTGAAATTCCCATTTTCATAGAACTTCTCAATGTGTTGGTCTGAAATTCCATCTTTGTAGGTATAGTAAGTCTGTGATTCTAATTTTCCTGGAGCGTAATAGT
>JBILTL010000095.1:0-8175 GCA_044371535.1 Flavobacteriales bacterium
TATATTTGGAACGTTTTGAGGATACCGCTTGCTTTTTTTGCATAACGGGAGACAAAGTTAAGCCATTTGTTAAGTAAGATGCAACTTTACTTTATGGAAACCAATAAAAGTCTTCTTTGCCGCATCCTTGAACCACTTCAGACCAATTGGTTAGGTCGAGTTGAATTTTTACAACCGCTGCTTTTTTAAACGGATGTTGCATGCCGGTTAGAAATTGCGACAGGTTGGAAACGCCCGGATTGTGTCCGATCAAAACCACATCGTTCCATTCTGATGGAAGCAGCTCAATTACTTCCAACAAGTCTGAAAGCTCGGCGTTGTAGATGTTTTTTTCGAGGTGAAGAACAGGCTTGTGACTTTGCGTGGTACCGAGCGTATGCGCGGTTGAGTAGGTGCGCACGGCAGGACTCACCATCCAGTTGGTTGGAAGTTGTCCCAAGTGATTTCCTAAAGCCAAGGCTTGAAGGTTCCCGCGTTCGGTGAGTGGTCTGAAGCTATCGGGTTGACCGAATAGATCTTCCGCTTCAGCGTGACGAATAATGTAAAGTGTTTTCATTCTTCTTCCTGAACGTGAAGTATGTGTAAGATGCGGTGAACTAAAGGCGAAAGCATAACTCCGGCAGTGGTTAAAAATGCAACGCCGCTGTATAGCGCGTAAAACGATGCGAACCATTTACCAGCTTCATTGGTAATGATGTTCACAGGACCCATACCTGTTAGAATCATGGAACTGTTGTAAAACGCATCGAGCCATCCCATAGGCCCGGTGTAGTGGTAGCCGATAACACCAATCAGCAGTGATAAAACAATGAGTATAACGCTAAGGAAAAAGAAATAGAGCTGACGTTTCAAAAATGCTGCATTCGAAATGACAGGTCTCGATTTTTTTTCAAAGCCTTTCATCATACGTTGTATTCTCTACCTTTTACGTTGAGAATTTTTGTGTATTTCTTCAGGCTACGAAGAACAATGAAAATGATGAAGCCAATGAACAGGGCCGTGTGCCAGAACGGAGTGAGTATTTCCTTCCAACCGAAAAAACCGAAGTGCACGTAGTTTTTCATTGCGTCTAGTAGAGCGAATGAAATGAACACCGCGAAGAATCCGTTGTATTCGCGCTTTAGAACATTGCGAAGTGAAAATTCTACCGGAGCAGATTTCCAAGAAGAGAAGCGTGGGAAGAAAGGCGGCGTTCTTTCGGTCCATTTGATGTAGACATCTCCGAATTTATTTCGAAGGAAGAATTCTTCTGCGAACATAATGCGTTCGTAGTACAACCAGAACAGCAGGCAAGAAGTAAGGGTGAACCACCAGTTTCCAACGTACATGATAATACCTAACCACATGAAGAAGTTTCCTAAATAAAGAGGGTGACGAACAATGCTGTAGATCCCGGTGTGATTTAAAACCTCGGCCACTTGACCTTCTTTGGTGTTTCTTCCTGAAGTGCCTTTTGGTGTATATCCTATTGTGATTACACGAATGAGTTGTCCGAAAAATGAAATTCCCAAGCACGTCCAAGCCCATGTTTTATCGAACAGTGGATTGTCGGTATCCATTTCAAACCAAATAACCGAAGCGGCCAATACATACAATACCAACGGAAGAAAGCTGCGCCAACGAAATAGCCAGTTTCCACTTTTGTTCATCTCTTCAATAAGCGCCATAATAAAATTTTATGTCGCGAAAGTACGAATCAATTGCTTTGTTAGAACTTCGTTGTTTGAACTACGTTATTGGAAAATCGAAGATTTTATTCCTATTTCATAATTCCTATTTCATAATTCCTACTTCGTAATTGGAATTGCATTGTTATTCTTCCCTTTTCTTCCCCTCTCTTAATTTCTCTTACCTTTATAGAGACATTCGCGAAGCATTCGCACAAAGTGCATTCGTCCGCAGGACATTCGTGCTATGCACATTCGCCCTACGGGCATTCGCCTCCGGCATTCGTGCTTGCACATTCGCCATCGGCATTCGTACGAAGTACATTCGCCCTTCGGGCATTCGCCTCCGGCATTATAGCATCTTCAACGACCCCATCCCTCCATCTAACCCAATCACCTGCCCGGTCATCCAAGTGCTTTTGTCGCTTAACAAGAAAGAAATGGCTTCAGCCAAGTCGTTGGGTTGACCAATGCGGCCTAGAGGATGACGCTTATTTGAAGCTTCAACTTTTTCTGGAGTGTTGATGAATTTCTCGGCGAGTCCGGTTTGAGTCAACGATGGAGCTACCACGTTTACACGAATCTTCGGAGCGAGCTCAGCAGCAAGGCTTTTACCCAATCCTTCTAACGCGCCTTTCGCCATGGCTACGCTTGCGTGGAAAGGCATGCCCAACTTCACAGCAACCGTGCTGATGAATACGATAGAGGCCGATTCTGATTTTTTCAAATAGGGAAGTGCCAACTGCGTTGCCTTCAAAGCACCGTAGGCATTGATGTTCATGTCGGAAAGAAACACTTCGTGAGAAATGCGATGGGCAGGAAGCAAATTGATTGTTCCCGGACAATACACCAATCCGTCGAGTATCAACCCTTCGGGAAGGTTCAGTGAATCGTCTTCAATGTTCCAAACGAAACTGTTCGGATGTGATGACGCTTCGCGTGATGTGAAATAAACCGAGTGTCCTTGCGATTCAAGCAAAGCAACAGTTGCAGCACCAACGCCTTTCGCTCCGCCAATAACTAAATAATTCATTACTTGTCGAGGTTAACGTATTTCAAAAATTCATTGCGAGTCGCTTCATTGTTGAAGGCTCCTGAATAAGACGAAGTCACTGTAGCACTGTTGAAGTCCTGCACGCCGCGACTGCTTACGCACAAGTGAACAGCGTCGATAAGAACCGCTACATCTTCCGTTTCCATCACACGCTTTAACTCTTCAGCAATTTGAATGGTTAAGCGCTCTTGCACTTGCGGACGTTTCGCGAAGAATTGAACAATGCGATTCAATTTGGAAAGACCAATAACCTTTCCGTTGGAAATGTAAGCCACATGAGCCTTTCCAATGATTGGAACGAAGTGGTGCTCGCAATTCGAATAGAACGTAATGTTGCGTTCCACCAACATTTCCTTGTATTGGTATTTGTTTTCGAAAAGTTTAATTGCTGGCTTATTTTCCGGATTCAATCCCGAAAAAATTTCCTTGATGTACATTTTCGCCACACGATGGGGCGTGCCTTGAAGTGAATCGTCGGTTAAATCAAGACCCATGATGTTCATGATGTCTCTGAACTTATCTTCAATTTGTGCAATTTTTTCTTCGTCGCTCAATAAGAATGCATCTTCACGCATGGGTGTCTCAATCGTGGTCATCACGTGCTGATCTCCCATTTCTTCAATCTGAATAGCTATTAGCTCTTTTTCGGTGTGTGTCATTCTTGGTAATTATAAAGTTTAAACCACTTAAATTGAACTTTGTTCGAATCGATTATATTTGTGCAATACCTAAACCTTGTAATATGTCACTTTGGAGGAAAAAAGATTTAGCCGCAATGCTAGCAGACGCAGAAGGCGGAGAGAAATCGTTAAAGAGAACGTTGGGCGCCTTTCAGTTGGTTGCTCTTGGAGTTGGCGCCATCATCGGTGCTGGACTGTTTGTTAGAACCGCTGCTGCTGCAGCAGAAGCTTCTGGAAATGGTGTAACCCTTTCCTTTGTTGTAGCTGCAATCGGTTGTGCGTTCGCAGGTCTTTGCTACGCTGAATTCGCAGCCATGATTCCTATTTCAGGTAGTGCTTATGCCTACTCATTTGTAACCATGGGTGAGTTAGTTGCTTGGATCATCGGATGGGCGCTTGTTATGGAATACGCATTGGGCGCGGCTACCGTGTCTATCGCATGGAGCGAATACTTGAATAATTTATTTGGAGGAACCATACCTTATGAATGGTGTCACTCACCGTTCGAGAGTATCAAATACTTGACCGGAGACGCTATGAATCAAGCGATCGCTGTGATTCCTGATTTGTCGAAGTCTGTTCACCACGGAAAAGTGATTTTGTCTGCAGAGCAGATGGAGAAACTTCCAACATTAGCAGGTTCTATTCAAACTTCAACTGGAATTATTAATGCTCCGGCATTGTTGATTCTGTTCATGTTGACTTTACTTCTTATTAAAGGAACCAAAGAATCTGCTTTCGTAAATGCAATTATTGTATTCTTGAAAGTGGCTATCGTATTGGTGTTCATTGCTATCGGATGGCAGTTCATTAACCCAGAACATTACACGCCTTACTTGATCCCAGAAGGAGTAAAAGACCACGAAGGATTCTTCGATTGGGGTTGGGGCGGTGTTCTAGGTGGAGCAGGAATTGTATTCTTCGCCTTCATTGGATTCGATGCAGTTTCGACTGCTGCGCAAGAAGCGAAGAATCCAAAACGCGATATGCCTATCGGAATTTTAGGTTCTTTGGTGGTGTGTACCATCTTGTACATCCTCTTCGGACACGTGCTTACAGGTGTTGCACCATGGTCTGACTTCGGTGATCCTGCTTTAGGAAAAGAAGCGTCTGTAACCTATACCATTAGCACCTACATGAAAGGATACGAGTGGTTGGCAACAACCGTGAACGTGGCTATTTTGGCCGGATTCTCCAGCGTTATCTTGGTGATGTTAATGGGACAAAGCCGTGTGTTCTACTCAATGAGTAACGACGGATTATTGCCAAAAGCATTTGGTGAATTGCACCCACGCTTCAACACGCCTTACAAAGCAAACTGGATCTTATTCATTTTTGTTGGATTGTTCGCGGCATTTGTACCGGGCAGTGTAGCGGGTGACTTAACGTCGTTCGGAACCCTATTCGCGTTCATTTTGGTGAGCGCTGGCGTTTGGATTATGCGTGTGAAAAACCCAGAGTTTGTGCGTCCGTTCAAAACACCGTTGGTTCCATTGGTTCCAATCTTGGGAATTTTGGTTTGTACAGCAATGATCGCTTCATTGGATGCTCAAACATTGAAAGTTGCTGCGATTTGGATGGCAGTTGGATTGTTGATTTACTTCGGTTATTCACGAAAGAACTCACACCTTCATAAAAAATAATGAAGGATATATCTTGAATTGAAAAGAGCAGCTCCGGCTGCTCTTTTTTTGTTTCCGAAAGTATTGGGCATTAAAAAACCCGGAACGTTTTCCGGGTTCTTTAATACCTTAACCTAAACCTTAACTAAAACTGTACAACGAAAGAATATCGTTATGATAGTTATAACGCGTAAGATTGAAAAAGGTTGCAATTATTTTGAAATAATCCATTTATTTTTTTCAGAACGGAGGATGAGAATGCCATTTTGAGAAACAGGAACCACTGCAAATGGCTGTAAATACTGGGTTTTATACAGAAGTTGTCCAACTTCGTTGTAAATGCAAAAATTTTGCAAAACGCAGTTCCCTGAAAAGAAAATCCCTTCAGAATTTGAATGCCATTGAATGGAATTTTCCTCTTCTTCAATTCCAGTAAGTACAAACGTGCTCTCGTAGAGACAACCCAAGCCGTCCGTAATTAGAGCCGTTATCGCTGTTGAGTCTGTCCAGAAATAAGAGGTGCCATTCGTTCCATCGCTCCAAACACATTCATAAGGATCGTATGCTCCTGAGATGGAAAGCGACAGCTCTGAAGTCGGAAAAGACGGAATGATTGAAGAAGTGATGCTTGGTGGAACAACTTCTTGAATGCTGAATGACGTATCTATCCAACAACCGTTTGAAGTGGTTGCTGAAATGGCGTAATCGCCCGCAAACAATTCTGTGCCGGGCTCAATGGAATTCCAAACAAGGGGGGTAGTGGAATTCAAAATAGTCGGATTGAAAACAAGACTGCTGTCAGCACAAACAAGATTTCCAACATTGAAATGAATCTGAGTAGAGTCAATGAGTCCAATGCTAAAAGCAGCCTCTACTTGACACACGTTGTTATAGGTGATTGGAAATTGATATTCGCCTGGAAATAATCCCGTGTAATTTCGAATCTCTAGGGTGTCTCCTTCAGCATTTAAAAGATAAACATTCGCAGAACCATTGCCATCGCCCAAACAAACGGCCGAATTAGCTGAAACCACAATATCGGGAACTATGGGTTGCTCGGGGAGAGAAGCACTTAAATTAATTCGATGTCCGAATCCGGTGCCTACACTTGCGCTAATTGTTGAGGTGTTGAATATGGTTGTTGAAGAAGTTTGGTTGTTCGACCAAATGACATCGGGCCAATTCGTCAAAGATGCAGTCGCGGGTTCGCCCGGACAGTTTCCAGCTTCAGTTTGAATGCCCATCATAGTTTCAGCTTCAGTGAGCAACTGGAATTGATTGGAGTTCAAATTGTAATAATGATCTACAACACCGCTAGGCCATACGAGAATAAGCGAGTCTATAGTGGTCGATTGCCCAAGACCAATGATGATGTTCTGGCTGTTTTGTCCGAGGTAATTCCCAGCACTCATGGTATATCCAGAAACCAGTGATGAATCGAAATAGGCGGTGTACTTGGTTCCGAACCCGTTCCGATTACTAAGTCTTCCTTCCAGTCGAAATTTAAAATAGCGATTCGTGGATTCAGAAGTGTTTTCATAAATGAAATGATTCGAGGCATTTTCAAGCGCGGAAACACTTCCGTTTGATTCAGGAGTAATAACCAAATCGCTGAATCCATCATTGTTGAAATCGCCTTTGGCACTGGCGTAGTAACCCGACACAAGACTGGTTAGGTTAGGGCATTCTACATCTTCGAGCATGCCTTGATTGTTTTTGAAATACTTGTTATTTAGAATTCCAATAATTTCGTGACCTTCTCGGCTACATATCATCAAATCGCTCCAAGAATCGTTGTCTTCATCGATCCATAGACCCGACCAACTTTCAAGAAAGAATTCAAGGGGCTGTGTGTTAGAAATGTCGTTAAAGAACCCTGTTCCGTCATTTTGAAGAAGTAAGTTTGTTATAAAAGGACTGTTGCTTATAAATAGGTCCATGTCGCCGTCTCTGTCGAAATCTTCCCAAGAGTTGCTCATGGCGTCTGCAGGTGGCGCAAGATTTTGCTGCACTGCATATTCGGTGGGTGTGCCGTTGTTGAATTCATATAATTCGTTATCGAATAGGTGGTCATTCACGATAAACAATTCCGGAAAAAGATCGTTGTTGATGTCGATCCAACAAGGTTGAAAAGAGGGGTTGGTGTTGTTGTTTATAGCAGGGTGGTTGATCGGATTGAAATTCACGCCACCTTCATTGAGATAAACTCTATTCGGTGTGTAGTAAGAATAGTTGGCAATACCCACATCTAAAAATCCGTCTCGATTTAAATCGCCCAGCGCAACACCAATGCTTTGGTCGGTAGGCAAAAACGGGTTTTCCAATCCGATGAATACCTGAACAAATGTATTACCCATGGCTCCGAGAAATAATTGTGGCTGCGCATCGTAACGCGTGACAATTAAATCGTTGTATCCGTCTTCGTTCACATCTCCCCAAACACAGGCTTTGGCATTCTTGGTGTTTTTAAAGTTGTAGGTAAAAACGAGCTGACCTTGAATGTTCCTGTAGTAGCGGGTGTCACCTGTATCTGTGCAAAGTGTGAGATCGTCCCAACCGTCTTCATCGACATCGAAAAAACTGACACCGCTGCCGAAGTTGGATTCGTAGATCAGAGGAATTTCCCCTACAAATGGATTGACATTGGTGAACGGAATGTTTTGGGAACGACAAAACTGTGCGGAAAGCAACGCGAGGATGAGGAAATAGTCTTTAGCACAAAGCATCGTCAAGGAATTCTTGATCTAAGACGAGAAAAAAGGCAAGGGTTGCTTGTTTTATGTCTTCTGTTTTTCGCGCTTTGCAGCAGGAAAAAGAATGTTGTTCAAAATAAGGCGGTACCCCGGAGAATTCGGGTGCAACGAAAGGTCTGTTGGCGGATCGCCCACGCGGTGCTGATAGTCTTCTGGATCATGACCTCCGTAGTAGGTCCATTGGCCTTGTCCCAATTCACCGTGAACGTATTTCGCACACTTAATGTTCTTCGATTCACCCATAATGGTGACTTCACTTTTCAAGTAACCTTCGCGGAAAGATGTCGTTTGGCCCATAAATCCATGAATCACCTGCGTGTGGTTCTGTGTTAAGATGGTTGGAATAATATCCCACTTCGCGGAAAAGTCGAACAGTGTAAAAAAGTCGTTTTCTTCTTT
>JBILTL010000015.1:0-28877 GCA_044371535.1 Flavobacteriales bacterium
AACGCGATTTCGAACCAGGAATTCACGTTCAACCGGAAGATGCTGCTGATCCTGTTACAGACAACGATCAAATCTATGTTTGTGTATCTCTTGATTTAGTAGGCGTTGAAGAAGGTTCATTAACAAAAACTTCTTTCAGCGTTTTCCCAAATCCAACAACTTCTGAATTGAACATTCAGTTGAATGCAAATGAAAACGGAGTAATCCGCATCTTCAATGCAAACGGACAATTGGTTCGTTCATTCAACAACTTCAACAACGGAATTACTAAAGTTAATGTTTCTGATCTTGCTAACGGTGTGTACGATGTGCAATACCAAAACGCAAACGGAACAAGCAACCAACGTTTCGTGAAGCAATAAGATTTCAATTTTTTATATTGAAGAGGGCCGATTCGTCGGCCCTTTTCTTTTTACGCAAACTATTCTGCCGTTACTTTGTTCTCCGTTTATGAAGAAGACAGAGAACCCCGCGTTGAAGTATATTCATCCCAACTTCATTGAAGTAAAAACACCCCTAGACCATAACAGTCGCTTCCTCAATTTTCACACACAATTCGAGCCGAACTTCAAAGATGTGATGAAATGGAAACGCGCGACAAACCCCTTTCAAGCCGAGAAAAAAATGGGAATGACGGGGCCTGAAGTTGCAGAAAATTTCAATTGGTTAAATGGAAATGAAGACGGAATAGTGTGGTTAGGGCATGCCTGTTTTTTCATGCGAATAAACGGTTTGAATTTGATTACCGACCCTGTATTCGAAAAACTATCTCCCTTCCATAAACGCTACACTACGCTCCCTTTCCACATAAATGAATTGCCTGAAATAGATTACATACTTTTAAGTCACAATCATCGCGATCATTTGAGCGGAAAAACGTTAAAAAGTATTTTAAAAAAATCGAAAGATGCCAAGGTCTTAACCGGATTGAAAATGGGATCGGTCATTCGCAGTTTAACCGGACATAAAGACATCGAAGAAGCGGGATGGTATCAAGTATTTTCTGAATTGAAAAACAATCTTTCGATTTCATTTATGCCCGCACAGCATTGGGCCAAGCGCGGTTTGTTCGACTACAACGAGCACCTATGGGGAGCATTCGTTATTCAGTCTGAAAACACCACCATTTACTTCAGTGGAGATACGGGATACAACACCCATCTAAAAGAAGTTGGTGATTATTTCAATATCGATTATTGCATCATTGGCATTGGCGCGTACCAGCCCGAATGGTTTATGAAACAAAATCACATCTCTCCGAAAGACGCGCTGCGTGCAGCACAAGAAATGAAAGCCAAGAAAATGATTCCCATGCATTTCGGATGTTTCGACTTATCAGATGAGCCTGTTATGGAACCGTTGGAAAACTTACTTAGCTTGAAACAAAGCGAAGTGCATTCAACAGAAATAGTTCTTCAGAAAATCGGAGAGTTCATTTCCCTATAAAAATCATCTTATCTTCATAAAGCCACAAAAAAACAGTAAATTGCATCACCTGCCTTATCTGTTTTCCATGAAATGCATCGCAACGTTCGTATTTGTTTTCCTTTTCGCTTCGCAATTTTTTGCGCAAAGCGTAAGCGATTGCAACGGGGCCATACAGTTGTGTGAGAACGTCTATACGGAAGCCAACGCTACTTCGACCTTTGGAAATATATTCGAACCTACAGGAGCATGCAACAGCGGCACAGAGACCAGTTCCATGTGGTACACCTTCACGGTAACCGAATCTGGAAATATGGGGTTCGTGCTAGATCCTGCGGATATTGATGCCGATTACGATTGGGGAATGTTTAACATCACAGACAACGGCTGCGCGGGTATCATGAACGGAACTTCCCCAGAGGTGAGCTGCAATTCCTACGGTCTTTTCTTCGGATCAGGTCCAACCGGAATTTCTACAACAGACGGAGGAACTGGAAATTCCAATGGACCAGGAGATCTCAATGGGCCTGCCTTCAATGGCGATTTAAATGTTGTTGCCGGACAAACATACGCTTTGGTCGTTATGAATTGGTCGAACAGCGCAAGCGGATACACGATTGATTTCTCTAATTCAACAGCTTCGCTATTTGATGATGTAAACCCAACAATTTTAAACATCACAACCGACTGCAACAATCCGGGGGTTATTGTAGAATTTGACGAAAACATTGTAACCACTTCCATTCAACCCGTAGACTTTCAATTAACTGGACCTTCAGGAAATGTAACCATAAATTCCATTCAGCTTCCCGCCCCCAACTCGCCCGGAAACCCTTCTGTAACACTTGTTCCAACGTTAGGCAATCTTCCTCCTGGAAACTACACCTTGGCAATCTCAGATCTTGCAGGCTACGTAACAGACGCCTGCGGAAATACCGCCTCGGGATCATTTGATTTTGTTGTTTCTCCGTTAGAAGTTTCTGTTTTCGCGGGCACAGATACTGTTATTTGTCCAGGAGGTACAGCCAACCTTTTAGCAACTGGAAATTTCAATTCCGTACAATGGCTCAACGGTCCTTCAACAGCAAGTTTCAACGTGCAGAATTCAGGGAATTACCAAGTCACTGCAACGCTCAACGGTTGTTCGGTAACAGATGTGGTCAATGTCTCAGTTATTTCTCTTCCGAATTGGAATCTAGGTCCAGATGTTACCGTCTGCGCAGATCAACCTTATTCATATTCTACGAGCCAAAGCGTTTTATGGGGAAATGGAACCACAGGGACATCTATGCCTATTTCTTCGTCAGGAATGATTTACGGCACTTACTTCTATCAGGGCTGTCCAATGCCCGACAGCGCGTTTGTAACAGTAATAACGCCGCCTGTAATTGATTTGGGGCTAGATACAACGCTCTGTACAGGAGAGAGCATCAGTTTTTCCTTCAATGAGCAACTTACTTGGAACGCTAGCACACTTTCTTCGTCTTTCCAAACGAACATTGAGGGGCTTGTCACCGCTTCCTATTCAGACGGTGTGTGCAATGTCTCTGACTCTGTTTTCATTTCAATCCTTGACCCGATTGTAATTCCAATTGGAAACAATTACACCTACTGTCAGGGAGATACGGTAACGCTTACAGCATCTTCACCTACGGCTGAATATTTTTTATGGTTTGATGGAACCGATCTTTCAACACATCTTTTTTATGAATCTGGAAATTATTCCGTAACCGTTTCGAATGTTTGTGAATCGGTATCACGAAGTTGGAATATGGAATTCGACGATTGCAACATTTACGTCTATGTGCCGAATTCCTTCACGCCGAATGGCGATGGAATCAACGACGTTTGGTATCCGGAAATTAATGGTTGGACAGAAGTAGAAACACTTGTGTTTAATCGTTGGGGTGAAATTATTTTCTCTAGCACAAATCCGAATTCACCTTGGATGGGTGAAGTAAGAAATGGAAGTTATTTCGCCCCCGATGGCGTTTATAGCTACGTTATAAAAGCAAAATTCACGAGCGGTGAAGCTCGTGAATTCAATGGTTTTATATGTCTTATTCGTTAGCGAACCAGCACTACAGTTCCCATTCTCTTGAATGGCTCTTCTCCAGAGTTGAACTGAATCTTGATTTCATAAACGTAAGCTCCATCTTCTGCAAAGTGTGAACCGCCGTTAACATCTCCAATCCAAACATCATTCGGATCTTTCGTGAAGAAAATTAAATCTCCCCAACGATTGTATACGCTGAAGCTATAACGTGACGTGCTCGATAAACCTGTTACCACCGGTGCGAACACATCGTTCTTACCGTCTCCATCTGGAGTAAACGAATTCGGTACATAAACATACGAACTCGTGCTCACACTAACTGTGTAACACTGCGCATCCATACATCCACCTGCACCAACAACATCTAGGCAAGCCTCGAAAGTTTCACCAATTGCACTTGGAAGAGGGAAAGTAACGTCTTCGCTTGTGTATGAAACACCGTCGATAGTCCAGCTGTAAGTTACCCCGCCCAATGAAGCGTTATCAAAGAACACAGTACTTCCCGAAGTTGGCTCTGAAGGCGTCCAGCTGAAAGATGCAGATGGATTAGATACAACACAAACCACGTCGTTTTGAGTGATCGTTGCGCTACATCCTGCAGCATCTGTGATCATGATTCCAATATCAGAACATGAATTTCCTTCGAACAAATTACTGAATGTATTTCCGCTTCCTACCGGATTACCGTCGAGATACCAAACACAGTTACTTCCAAGCGGATTAGATGTGTTGGTAAAGTTCACAGAAAGCGGCGAACAACCCGTTGTTGAGCTCGTTGTGAAGCTTGGAATAGGTAATGCATTTATCGTCACTTGAACATCGTCAGTGCTCAAACATCCACTGTTATTCAGATCATAAGTAAACGTATACGTTCCTGCTCCAAGTGTGGTTGGAGAAATTTGTCCTCCCGCCGTTATAGCCCCTGGTCCTGCTGAAGTCCAAACACCTCCTGGATTAGCAGCTGTCAAAGTCTGAGCGGCAGCATTCTCACAGAATGGTCCTGCGGCTGTAATAGTAGCATCAAGATTTCCAATTACTTGAATAGTTTCTGTGAAGGCATGCGGACAAACACCAGATGTGGTATAAGTTACTGTGTAATTATTAGCAGCCATTGATGTGTTCCCGAAAGATCCATTTGCTGCATTGTTAATACCCATTCCGCTCCAAGTTCCACCAGCTGAAGCTGCGGTAAGTGTTTGCGGAAGAGCATCCTGACAGAAAGGTCCAGCAGGAGTGATTGTCCCGTCTGGAACTGCCAATACAATAACGTCTTCAGTATCTGAATCTGGACATGCGCCACCTATGCTATAGGTCATTGTGTAAGGCCCCGGAATTAATCCAACTGGATTAAAGCTTCCTGCAGCAGAAACTCCCTGACCCGACCATGTTCCACCTCCTTGCGCCGCCGTAAGTGTTACAGCCGGAGCGTCGTTACAAATATCAGCAATGGCGTTAATGGTCGCATCCGAGTTCGCATTTACAACAACAGTTGTTGTGAAATCACGCGGACAATTGCCGCCAGTATTGTAGTTTATTAAGTATGAGTTCGCTGGTGTAGTAGGGCCTCCAAAACTTCCTGAAACTGCATTATTTATTCCAGTTCCGCTCCAAGTTCCCCCTGCACTAGCGGCAGTCATAGTAATTGGAAGTTCAGTAATACAAAACGGACCTGCAGGAGTAATCGTTCCGTCTGGAACATCCCAAACAAAGAAATCTTCTGTATCTGTTGATGGGCAAAATCCTCCGATTGAATAAGTAACGGTATTAGGTCCAATTGTCGCTAATGCGGGATCAAATGTTCCCGTTCCCGCATTAGTAATTCCTGTTCCCGTCCAAGTTCCTCCTGTTTCGAGAGAAGAAAGCTGCACCGCTGCTATATCCGCACAATAAGGCCCTGAAGCGATAATGGTTGCATCACTTTGTGGAACAACTGTTACAACGATATCATCACTTGAAGCACAAATTCCAGAATTTACTGTAAGGGTGTAAGTCTGAGTTGTAGTCGCGGTTAATGTTGGAGAAGAAACTGTTGCGCTGCTCAAATTCGTAGCAGGAGACCAAGTGAATTGCTCGGTGCCTGTGGTTGAATTTGTAAAAGATCCTACCATAACAGAATCTACCCCTTCACAAATACTGAAATCAAGTCCAGCAAAGGCTGCAGGAACATTCACAACTTCAATTTGTAGTCCATCTGAACCTCCACATTGACCAGGAATACTGTAATAAATATCGTGCTGACCGGGACCAACAAGCGTTGGATCGAAAACTGAAGTATTACCAAATGTGCTAACGATTCCATCCCCAGACCAAGTCCCTGTTGGATCAGCAGCAATAATCGTTTGCGGACCAACGTCTGAACACAGTGGTCCAATATCCGTAATTGTAGCATCTCCATTACCAGCAACCGTAACAGTGAAGGTAACTGGTGTTCCAATACAGGTTCCTACAGAAGGAGTGGCTGTAAAGGTTGAAAGTGCTTGACCGAGTGTTGGGTTGCTCAATAGAAAGCTTCCAATGTTTCCTTGGCCAGATCCCGGTAGACCGGAAGCAGTGTTGTCGTTGCTCCAGTTCACAACAGTACTAGATGGTGTTGCACCCCAATCAACCCCTGCGAAAGTTGCGCCATCGCAGTATAAATTCGAAACAGGTTCAATAATAGTTGGGCTTGGCCCTACTGTAATGGTAATTGTACTTGGAGTTCCAACACATGTTCCAAGTGTTGGAGTTACGGTAACTACCGAAGTGATTGATGCCGCTGTATTGTTAACAGCAGTGAATGAAGGAATAGTTCCAGTGCCTGTTGCAGGAATTCCAATTCCAGGTTGGGTGTTTGTCCATCCCAATACTGCATTTATTGGGGTTCCTGTTATTGTTTGAGTCGGAATAGTTGCACCCGCGCAAACACTGTAAGTTCCGCCTGGACTAACCACAGCCGATGGGGTAGGGCTAACCAAAACACTTACGGTTTGTTGCGCTTGACAACCTGCTTGCAACGCAGTACAGGTATAGGTTCCACTGTTTGTTACTTGCGGACAAGCAATGGTAGGATTTGCAGTTAATGAGGCAAAGCCCGGACCTGTCCAAGCTATCAAAAGTCCTGGAGTCGGTGTTAATCCTGAATTAAAAGATAATGGGTTACAAACGCAAACGGGCGAGTTAGATGTTGCGTTCAATTGTGGTACTGGATTTACAACGACCGTTGTCGATCCAGAACATGTCGCTGCACCTGTAGCCGTTACTGTATACAAACCGGCATTAGCAACTTGTGCGCCCGGAATTGTTACCGATTGTCCTGTTGCTGTAAAATTGTTTGGTCCTGTCCAAGTGTAATTCGTTGCTCCGAAAGCATTTGAAGCAGCCAATGTAACTGTTGCTCCAGCGCAGTTATTTGCATTAGTAGAAGTTGCAGATGCTGTTACAGCACAAATTGGAACACCGGAAATACTTGTTGAAGGGGGCAGCACTGTAATAGGTGTAGCGTAATCGCAACCATTTCCTCCCCAGCTTCCCCAATAACCATCAGCAGCAGCAGAAACTGAAACTGCTAAATTTCCTGCAGCAGGTGAGTTCGCAACCGTGAGATTAACGCAAAAACTCCATGTGCAATTTCCTGCGTCGCCCCAGTCGTTTGAGGGATTTCCGTCTATTGGTCCCGTTGGTCCCTCATAAAAATATCCAGGGCCTACCGGACCTACTGCTGTGTTGTTTGTAACCAACCAAATCCAACCTTGACCACCTCCTGCAGCACCACCACAATCGGCAGGAGCAGTCACTGGCGCAACATTGGTCCAACCCGGACCTAAATTCAAATCAAACCCTTCGAACCATTCCGCTGACCCGCAACCTCCAAATCCGGTCATGGTAAAACACATCGTAACGACCGTTCCGGTTGAATACTGTCCGTTAATGGGTTGAGGATTGAGCGTATATGTAGTTGGTCCCGGTTGTGCTTTTGCAGCAACAGACAATAGGACGGCTAAAACGATAAATAAATATTTTTTCACTACTGTAAGGTTAGGTCAAATGGTAAGGATATCTTCCTTATGAACATAAGACTAACAAAAATACAAAATAGTTGCGGGGGAAATAAATTTCTAACCGCGAATTTTCTAGCGAATTAAAATTATTGTTCCAACTTTTCTAAAAGGAGGTTCTCCAGCTCTTAACTGAAGGGTAATTTCATACACGTAAGCATCGGGCTGAGCGTAATAATCTCCACCGTGAACGTTACCCGTCCAAACTTCATAAGGATCGTTCGTTTCGAAAATAACATCACCCCAACGATCATAAACTCTGAAAGAGTATCTGTAGTCGCTCCTTAAGCCTGCTATTATCGGTGCAAAAACATCATTGGTTCCATCTGCATCGGGTGTAAAAGAATTAGGAACAAAAATTATCGATTCACTGCTTACAACAACAGTATAACATTCTGAGTCCATGCACCCACCTTGTCCCTCTACCTGCAAACATGCCTGAAACTCACCGTCTATTCCCGAAGGAACATTGTAGGTAACGTTTTCACCTGAAGCCCCTTGACCATTGATATCCCAGTCGAAAATCAATCCGCCAATGGACGTGTTTTCAAAGGAAACTGTTCCACCTAACATTGGCTCAAGTGGCGTCCATGTGAACGACGCTGAAGGATTCGGGTAAGCGCAAACGAGGTCGGTCATTGTCATACTTTGACTGCAACCAACAGCATCCGTAACCATAATTCCTATATCAGAACAGCTGCTTCCGGTAAATATTTCGCTGAACGAATTGCCATTTCCGGCAGGTGCTCCGTCGACATACCATACACAATTGCTTCCTAGTGGATTCGAGGTGTTTGTAAAGGTCACCGATAAAGGCGAACATCCCTCAGTTGCACTAGCCGTAAAGCTTGGTTGCGGAAGAGCATTTACCGTTACTTGAATATTGTCACTGCTCAAACAACCATTATTGTCAATGTTGTAATTGAAAGTAAACGGTCCTGCACCTAAAGTGCTTGGCGAAATCTGTCCGCCTGCTGTAATCGCGCCTGTTCCACTCCAAACACCTCCAGCGCTTGCGGCAGTCAAATTGTAAGGTGAATCGTCTTCACAAAACGGTCCGGCTGCTCCAATTGTAGCGTCTAGATTTGCAATAACCTGCACAACTTGATTGAAGGTATTAGAACATGCGCCTGGGGTAGTATAAGTAATTGAATAGTTACCGGCAGGTGTATTCGCTGCTCCGAAAGCGCCTGTTGCGGCATTGTTAATTCCTGTTCCGCTCCATGTTCCTCCAGTACTCGCGGCTACAAGAGTTTGTGGTAAGTCGTTTTGACAAAATGGTCCAGCAGGAGTAATGGTTCCATCAGGAACATCTAACACAACAATGTCTTGAGTATCCGAATCTGGACATGCACCACCTATTGAATAGGTAATCGTATAAGTATTAGGAGCCACCGTATTCGGAGAAAAAGTTCCTGATGCGTTTACACCCTGTCCGCTCCATGTTCCGCCCGCATCAACAGCAGACATGTTAAATGCAGGTGCATCATTACATACATCTGCAACGGCAGATATTGTAGCGTCAACATTAGCATTCACCACTACTGTTGTAGTGTTTACTTCAGAACAGTTGCCTTGGGTTGTATACGTGATCGTGTAAGTGTTTGCTGCAAGCGTAGAAGATCCAAATGATCCAGTTGACGCGTTGTTTATTCCAGTCCCGCTCCATGTTCCACCGGTACTCGCGGCAGCTAACGTAATTGGTAAATCAACCTGACAAAATGGTCCAACCGGAGTGATTGTTCCATCAAACACCGCGTAAACTGTGATAACCTGTGTGTCACTACTTGGACAAGCACCTGGGATAGAATATGTAATTGTTGGCGTTCCGTTCCCAACAATACTTGGGTCAAATGTTCCAGCAATCGCATCGGTGATACCAGTGCCACTCCATGTTCCTCCCGGGTCAACGGCAGTTAAATTGAAAGCCGCAACATCGGCACACAGCGGAGTTACATTGGTAATGGTCGCGTCAACGTTCGCGTTCACAACAATTGTTTCATTGAATACACTCGGACAACTTCCTGCGGTGGTGTAGGTAACCGTATATGAATTTCCAGCAAGTGATGTCGAACCAAAACTTCCTGTTGAAGCGTTATTAATTCCGGTTCCTGTCCAAGTACCTCCAGTGCTTGCTGAAACAAGCGTTATAGGCAAATCTGCTTGACATAATGGTCCTACTGGGGTAATGGTTCCGTCGAAAACTTCATAAACCTCTATGGTTTCAGTATCAGAATCCGGACAAGCACCTGAAATCGTATAAGTAATAGTATAAAAATTTGGAACTACAGAGGCCGGATCAAAAGCTCCTGTAGCCGCATTTGTTATTCCACTTCCACTCCAAACACCTCCTAAATCTGCTGCAACAAAAGTGATAGGAGCTGCATCCGCACAAATATTCGGTTGTGGAGTAATTGTAGCATCTACGTTCGCGTTTACTACGATAGTCTCTGTAAAATCTTGAGCACAGTTGCCACCAGTGTTGTACGTAATGGTGTATGAATTTGCGGCCAAAGTTGCCGACCCGAAGCTACCTGTAGAAGTACTATTTATTCCTGTGCCACTCCAGGTTCCTCCGGCAGATGCTGCAACCAATGTCACTGGTAAATCAGATTGACAAAAAGGACCAGCAGGAGTTATGGTTCCATCTGGAACATCGTAAATGATAATGTTCTGAGTATCTGTGCTTGGACAAGGTCCGCCAATTGAATACGTAATGGTGTTGGGACCAACGTTCGCCAATGCTGGATTAAAAGCTCCCGTTACTCCGCTGGTAATTCCAGTTCCTGACCAAGTTCCTCCAGTTTGAGCTGCTGTTAAAACCACAGGGGCTTCATCGGCACAATAAGGACCCGCCGCAGAAATAGTGGCGTTTGTATTCGCATTAACGACAATATTTTCCGTAAATATCTGAGGACAGTTTCCACCCGTATTATATGTTACCGTGTAGGTATTGGCTGCAAGTGTTGCTGATCCAAAGCTACCGGTTGACGTGTTATTAATTCCTGTTCCACTCCAGGTTCCGCCTGCACTTGCAGCCGTTAGGGTGAATGGTAAAGCAGATTGACAAAATGGGCCAGCAGGCGTAATTGTACCATCGGGAAGAGAGTTTACAACAATTACTTGCGTATCTGTGCTTGGACAAGGACCGCCGATAGAATAGGTTATTGTATTGTTACCTGTATTTGCATTCGCTGGGTTGAATGCACCTGTGGTGGCATTCGTTATACCCGGGCCAATCCAAGTTCCTCCCGTTTGTGCTGCGGTAAGCACAAGAGCTGCATCATCTGCGCAATAAGGTCCAGCAGCATTGATAGTGGCGTTAGTACTTGCGTTTACGACTATATTTTGGTTAAACGTTCGAGGGCAGTTTCCTGCAGTAGTATAAGTTATGGCATAAGTGTTTGCCGCTAATGTTGGAGAACCAAAACTACCTGTTGCCGGATTATTGATTCCTGTCCCACTCCAGGTTCCACCAGGAGTTGCCGCAGTAAGTGTAACTGGCAATGCAGATTGACAATATGGTCCAGAAGGAGTTATCGTTCCACTTGGAACTGCGTAAATCACGATAACTTGTGTATCTGTGCTAGGGCAAGGACCACCGATGGAATAGGTTATTGTATTGTTTCCAACATTCGCAAGTGCTGGATTGAATGCACCTGTAGCGGCGTTCGTAATTCCGGGGCCCGTCCATGTTCCGCCTGTTTGGGCCGCGGTTAATACCACTGGTGCAACGTCGGCACAATATGGTCCTGCAGCAGTAATTGTTGCGTTTGTACTCGTGTTCACAACAATGTTTTGATTGAACGTTCGCGGGCAGTTTCCTGAGGTAGTATAGGTTATCGCATATGTATTTGCAGCTAACGTAGTTGAACCAAAACTACCTGTCGCTGGATTGTTAATTCCTGTTCCACTCCAAGTTCCTCCGGGAGTTGCAGCTGTTAATGTAACGGGTAGAACGGATTGACAATAAGGACCAGAAGGTGTAATTGCGCCATTTGGAACTGCATAAATTACGATTACCTGAGTGTCTGTGCTTGGACAAGATCCGCCAATTGAGTAGGTAATTGTATTGTTTCCAACGTTGGCAAGCGCAGGATTAAATGCACCTGTATTAGCATTTGTAATTCCAGGTCCACTCCATGTTCCCCCTGTCTGTGCTGCGGTTAGAACTACCGGAGCCACGTCGGCACAATATGGGCCTGCGGCAGTGATTGTGGCGTTACTTTGAGGCAAAATAGTGATTACCACATTGTCTGTTGAACTACAAATGCCTGAAGTTACCGTTAAAGTATACGTTTGAGTGCTATTGGCCGTGTATGTTGGTGTTAGCGTAGTTGTGTTTGTGAGATTCGTTGTTGGTGTCCAAGCAAAAGTCTCGTTACCCGTGTTCGAATTGGTAAATGAACCGCTCAGATTCACTGTTTGTCCTTGACAAATGCTTTGGTTTAAGCCGGCGTTAGCCAATGGAACACTGATAATTTGAACTTGTGACACGTCAGTTGCGGGACACTGGTTTGGAAGATTCAATGTGTATGTTATGGTGTGTGTTCCGGCACCAGCAGTCAATGGATTAAATAAACCGCTAGAAGTATTGATAATTCCCGGTCCACTCCAAACTCCGCCAGGAGTTGCTGCAGCAAACGTTTGAAAACCGACGTTCGAACAAAGAGGTCCTATATCAGTGATCGTTGCCGAAGGTGCATTATTTACAGTTAAATTGAAAGTTACTGGAGTCCCTACGCAAGCGCCTTGAGATGGGGTAGCTGTAATGGTTGAAATGGTCTGGTTAGTAACCTGGCTAGCAGTAAAGGTTGGAATAGTTCCAGTTCCGGAAGCTCCCATTCCAGTTGCTGTATTGTTGTTAGTCCAAGATACCGTTGCTGTTGGACTGCTTGTCGTCCAAGTTATAGCCGGAACCGTTGCTCCTTCGCAAAATACATTCGACGCAGGAGTTGTGATTGTTGGGGCTGGATTAACTATGATATTGAAATTAGTTGCTGCCCCATTGCAAGTGCCTAAATGCGGCACAACGGAAATAGTCGCCGTTACTGCCGTAGCACCACTGTTTGTGGCAACAAAGGATGGCAAGCCGCCATTTCCAGAAGCCGCCAAACCAATACTTGTCTGATTGTTTGTCCATGTGAATGTGGTGGCGGCAGGTGTTCCCGTGAAAGTTTGCGCTAGCACTGTTGCTCCTGAACACAATGTTATTGGAGAAACAGGAGTAATTGTTGGGGCAGGGTTGACCACTACGGGTATTATTTGCTGAGCCTGACAACCGTTTTGAAGGACAGTTACAGTATAGTTACCGCCGTTCGCAGCCGTGGCACTCGGAATGGTTGGACATGGATTCAAGGAAGCGTATGCCGGGCCAGTCCAAGCAACCAAAGCACCTACTGGGGCACCTGAACAAAGGGTGATTGGACTTCCAATACATACAGGGCTGGTAACAGTTGGGTTCATTGTAGGAGTAGGGTTTACAACTACAGTTGTAGATCCTGTGCAAGTTGCAGCTCCGGTAGCTGTTACCGTATATACACCGGCCATTGATGCATTGCAATTCGGAATAGTAACGTTTTGTCCTGTTGCTGTAAATCCGTTAGGTCCTGTCCAAGTATATCCGGTCGCGCCCGTTGCAGCTGTGGCATTCAGGGTAATTGTCGTCCCTGAGCAATAGGGGCCTAAATTAGATGCGGTGACAGCACATACAGGAACACAAGTCAAAGTGCCTCCACCAGCACTTTCTGTAATGTTAACATTTCCCGTACATCCGCCAAAATTGGTAAACAACATGATGAAAATTTGTCCTGCTGTTGCGGGTGGTAATGTGAAGGTATTTCCTGAAGCCGCGGAGAAATTACAACTCACCGGAGCCGCCGTTAGACCAGCACAAGCTGCAGACAAAGAATTAAAAGGACCCCAAACCGCGTAATCCTGATCACAAGGCGCGGTCTGATTAATTGTAATCGCACCTGTAGAACCTACAGTAAGTGTAAACCAAGAAGGGTTTGGTTGGCTACCAAGACAACCGTAGTTGTTACCTGCAGGCACGGTTCCTCCAATTACAGCTGGAAAAGTAGTTGGAGTACCAGAGCAAATCGGAGTAGCGCCCAAGCAATTAGAACCTTGTCCGAATGTCTTCGCCGAAAAAACAACAAAAAATAAGGCTACAAAAAAAAGAATATAATTTTTCACAATAACCAGCTTTTAATTAAGGTGTAAGTCTAAGACGAAACTAAACCCAATAGGGTTGCTCACAATCTTTTACTCAAGCGCAAATATAATTTATAAACAGCTAATCAACAATTGTTTCGACGTGTAAAACTTGACCGTTTTCATTGTAGCTCGTGACCGTCATTGTGCTGTTCATGATTTCAACAACCATAAAACCCAACGTCGATTTAGCAAAATGAGTAAACTCAAAGGGGGCTTGCACCGCACGTTTACTTCCCCCACCACCGGAAACAAAATAAGTTACAGAACCCGCCGGTTTGTGAACTTGAAGATCGTGTTCGTGCCCACAGAAATAAGCATCTACATGAGTTTCATTAAATAAACCTTCGAACTTTCGCATGTATTGCGGCTGATTTTTTCTAACACCACAGGTGTACAAAGGATGATGGCCCACCACCAATTTCCATTTGGCACTTGAATTCCTTAATCCACTCTCTATCCAATCGTTCTGATAAACCGTATCCAAAGAATTCAATTGAGGGTAAGCACTTCCAGCTGAAAGTAAATCTTTTTGATACGGATTCGAATCCATGAAAAACATATCAAGCGTTTCTCCATTGCCAAAAGAAAATTGCTCTGTATAATATTTCGCAGGCAATCTCCAACGAGGACTTAATTGCGTGTAAGCAATCTCAGCAGAAGGCGCTCCGCGATAATCATGATTTCCTAGAACAACATACCATGGACATTGCAGGTGTGCGCCTGTGTAAACATATTCGTATGACATGTTCCACAATACGTCTTGAACAGAATCTACACCAGCGTCATAGAAGTTGTCCCCTGTGCTAACAATAAAATCATAAGAACATTCAGCTCCGATTTTATCCATGGCGGCGGCAACTTTAAGTTGATCCGCTTGTCCCCAAACGCCCCAATCACCTATTACAGCAAAACGAATTGCAGAATCGCCTTTACAGTCAGGAGCATACAAACACACAGGACCTTTCTCTCTGCAACTTGTAAGCGAGCTAAACAAGACCATTGAAAAGCATAACGCGATAAAAAATTGTCCGCTACGCTTCAATAAAATTTTACTCATACAAGTTCTCGTTTCGTTTTTTTCAAATTTAAGACGCATTCCCACTATTTTTGATGAGTTATGTTAAAACAAGGTCTTCAATTAAAATTACAACAACGACTTTCTCCTCAACAAATTCAGTTGATGAAGATGCTTCAAATTCCAACCATGGAGTTGGAACAACGCATCAAAGAGGAAATGGAAAGCAATCCTGCTCTAGAGGAAGGAGAAGAAGAAAAGGAAGAAAGCGAACGCGACGAAGACAACAATGAAGAAGAAAACGACAATCAAGAAGTTGATTTCGATTTTTCAGAATTTCTTTCCGACGATGATATTCCAGATTATAAATTAAACGTAAACAACAATTCCGCAGATCAAGAAGATCGAGATATTCCAATTGGAGCAGGTAAAACGTTTCACGATTTACTCTATGCACAAATCGGACTTCGAGACCTAGATGAAGAGCAAGTGCAACTTGCAGAATACATCATCGGAAATTTAGACGATAACGGTTACCTAAGAAGAGAACTTCAGGCCGTTGCTAACGACCTTTCATTTTCCATGAACATGGTCACGTCTGTTCCCGAATTGGAAGAAATTCTAAAGGAAATTCAAGAGCTAGACCCTGCGGGTGTCGGGGCAAGAGATCTTCGCGAGTGTTTATTCATTCAACTGAAACGTCAAGAAAAAAACTCTCCGACTGTTGAGTTGGCGAAGATGATCATTCAAAAATATTTCGACGAATTCACCAAAAAACACTACGAGAAAATTTCGAAAAAACTCGGAATTTCCGATGAAGAGTTGAAGCCTTCAATTGAACTTATTCTGCATCTCAACCCAAAACCTGGGAACAGCATGCAGGAGTCGAATAGAACGGTTCAACACGTTACTCCTGACTTTATGCTTGTCGTAGAAAACGACGAATTGCGTCTTCAACTTAATTCAAGAAATGCTCCTGAATTGAAGATTAGTCGCGAGTACAAGGGCATGCTCGATCACTACGCTAAGCTCAAAACAAAAGACACAAAAGCGAAAGAAGCGCTTCAATTCGTAAAACAAAAAATTGAAAGCGCGAAGTGGTTCATAGATGCCATTCAACAAAGAAATCAAACACTCATGATTTGCATGGAAGCCATTCTTACCATGCAGCGCGAATTCTTCCTTTCAGGTGATGAAACGAAATTGAAACCCATGATCCTGAAAGACATTGCAGATCGCGTGAGCATGGACATTTCAACCATTAGCCGCATGGCGAATAGTAAATACATTCAAACGCCTTATGGAACTTACTTGTTGAAATACTTCTTCGCTGAAAGCCTTTCAACAGATGAGGGAGAAGAGGTGAGCTCTCGTGAAGTAAAGCAAATTCTAAAAGATGCGATTGGTGCGGAAGAAAAAAAGAAACCACTTACCGACGAGAAATTAGGAAAATTGCTCAACTCGAAGGGTTACAACATTGCGCGAAGAACTGTTGCCAAATACCGTGAACAACTTGGTATTCCCGTAGCCCGATTAAGAAAAGAAATTTAATGAGAGAAAAGTTTATCATACAATTTTCGAAGTTCCTTTCTTTGATTTTCCATCCACTCGGAATGCCAATGGTCATCTACCTTTTGGTGCGTTGGATAGACCCATACTACATTGCACCAGCAGAGGCAGATTATTTCGTTTTCCTTTTACTCGGAATAAATATTATCGCTCCTGCATTGAGCATTCTCATCATGATCAAATTCAAAATGGTTTCATCCATTGATTTACATGATCGAAAGGAGAGATGGGCGCCCTATTTATTGGTTATCTTGTACTACATTATGTCGTACGGTCTGCTCAGATACCTGGGACCAACACTTCCAACAGAAGTATTCTCATTTATACTTTCCGTAATTTTTTCACTGCTCATTTCCCTTGGAATCAATTTTTTCTGGAAAATAAGCGTTCACATGCTCGGACAAGGCGGTGTGTTCGGATCATTAATAAGCTTAAGCATTTTGCACCGTGCAGATGTTTCAATCATCATCATCGCCTGCCTTTTGATGGCTGCTCTGACCGGTTTCTCGCGACTACGACTTAACGCACACACACATCAGCAAGTGTATGCCGGCTTTGTTTTAGGAATGGTTTGTAACCTAATTATTCTCTGCGGAGAGTGGTTTATTTAACCTGCGTTCTCGTCCAATTCCAAGCGTGAGCTAAAGCGTCTTCAATGGTCATCTGACATTTCCAACCCAACTTCTCTTCGGCATAATCTGGAACTGCCCAAATTGCAGGAACATCTCCCGATCTTCTTCCGGTTATTTCTACGTTTAGTGTAACGTTATTTATTTTTTGAAAGCGATCCACAACTTCCTTCACACTGTAACCTTTTCCAACACCCAAATTGAAAACTTCTAATTTCGATTCTCTCGTAAGATTCAACGCCAACACATGCGCTTTCGCTAGATCTACAACATGAATGTAATCGCGAATACACGAACCATCTGGCGTGTCATAATCCTCACCGAAAACAAACAACTTCGCGCGCTTTCCTGAAGCTACCTCGCAAACCAATGGAATTAAGTTTGTTGGGGCATCATTCGTAGACTCTCCAATCTTTGCTGACGGGTGAGCACCTACCGGATTAAAATATCGCAACACAACCGATTGAAAAGGAACGCTCTTCGACGCTTCAAAAATTAAATCTTCACAATCTTGTTTTGTTTGGCCGTAAACGGAAGCCGCCGGCAATCGAGGTGTTTTTTCGCTAACCGGATTTATTTCCGGCGTGCCATAAACCGTGCAAGAGCTAGAGAAAACAAAGCGCTCTACTGAAAACTCTTCCATCAATTGCAATAAAACCTTGGTCGAACCCACGTTATTGCGCATGTACGCCTCTGGCATTTTCTGAGATTCCTCCACCGACTTAAACGCCGCGAAATGAATGACAGAGTTGATTTCATACGTGGAAAAAATACGACGCATCTCAGACTCGTTCGTGCAGTCAACTTCCTCGAAAGCAATTTTAACTCCAGTCAAATCTTCCAAACTAGCCAAACGACCGATCGTTGAATTCGCCAAATTATCTACAATTACAGGAGTAAATCCCGCCGAAATCAATTCCACAACCGTGTGCGAGCCTATATATCCCAAGCCACCGGTAACCAATACTGTTTTATTCTCCATAACTCGAGCAAAGATAGAAAGATAAAATTTCAGCTTCTGAAACCTTTCAACATACCGCGACGTAAGAGAAGAAAAAGTGAAAAATGAATCCGTCAATTCTTCCTTCTAAATCATACGATAAGACCTATCTTCTTCGATTGTTAAATGGAAATTCTGAAATGATGGGGGTTGTATTAAATGAAATCTTTCACAACCTTCCAGACTGCCTGGCTGAAATAAATTCAAGCCTCAACACGAACGATTCCATTGGTGTTGTTACATACTCCTCTCGAGCGAAAAGTGCACTTCTTATGATTCGCGAAGATCAACTTGCTCAGGCCTTCAATCATATTGAAATTTCTGCTCGAAACGGTGAAATGAACCTGGCTAAATTCACATTCATCGATGCGTTCAATCGAACGCTCGCTCGAATTAATAGCATGAAAGAAGCGGTTTAATTCTTATTCCGAAAAACTTCTTTTCTTTTTATTTAAGTTTGTTGGTTCATTCTTTTCATAATGAAAAATAAAATTGAACGAGCACTTAACCTTTTGTCGACGAATAAGCCCGCACAGCTCATTCGGCACTGCAGCGTTGGAGATGGCATAATTCAATTAGACGGCTCATTGTTATTGGATGCTATTCAAAAATTTGAAAAGAATTACGCTAACATTAAAATTGAAAAATTCGTCCCAGCATCCGGCGCAGCAACACGCATGTTCGCTCCACTCAGTGGTGTAGATTTATTGAATCCGAACGACGAAGCGGAATACTTTTTTCTTCATTTACGCGACTTTCCTTTCTTCAATTCGATTCTTTTAAACTTCGAAAAAGATGCGTTGAGTTACGATGAAACCACTGGTATCGAGAGATATTCTCGCGTATTACACTTTCTATTCAACAACGGTTACGCTACCTTTCCGAAAGGCGCTGTTCCCTTTCATTCATATGATGAAGAAGAGCGCACAGCCTATGCGGAACATTGCGTTGAAAGCACTCATTACATGCAGCAAAACGGAAGTCACGAAATTCATTTCACCATTCCCGCTGAACACAGAATGTTGGTAGAAAATATCTTCCATTCATTTTTTGAAAATAAGGTCGATAGCATTAAAAAGATTTCCTTCAGTTCTCAAGATCCAGATACGCACATACCCGCGCTCGACAAAAACAATATGCCCATCCTCAATGAAAAAGGCGAGGTGTTCTTACGTCCCGCTGGTCACGGCGCGCTGCTTAAAAACTTACAAGAATTAAAAGGAGAATGTGTCTTCATTCAAAACATAGATAACATCACAGAAGCTTCGCACCATGCAGATGTGGCGGCATATAGGAAGTTAATGGGTGGAATTCTTTTAGGCCTCGTTGAAGAAAGAAACAACTTACTTCGAGATCTTGAAAATCATGCTGATCATGCTGAAGAACGAGCAATCGCCTTCCTTGAAAAATGGTTCAAAACACCTTCGCGAGGATCATCATTGGCTGAACAGTTAAACAAGCCTCTTCGCGTTTGCGGAATGGTTGAAAACACCGGAGAGCCTGGTGGTGGGCCGTTTTGGGTGAAAAACGATGAAGGAATTGAATCGAAACAAATCATTGAAAAAGCGCAAATCAATAAAGATGATGCCGAGCAATTAGGTGTGTTCCAAAAGTCTACACACTTCAATCCGGTTGATTTGGTTTGTCATTTTTTAGATCATAACGGAAAGAAATATAACCTCGAAGATTTCCGAAACCCTACCGCTGCGCTTGTTAGCGAGAAACTCATGTTGGGAAAACGAACGAATGTGATTGAACTGCCTGGACTTTGGAACGGAGGTATGTGGAACTGGAATTCGGTTTTTGTTGAAATTCCTTCGCGCGTATTTCACCCTGTGAAAACCGTGAATGATCTCTTAAAAAGCGGACACAAGCCGAAGGCTTAACTCAACGTCCAAATATCTGAACACCCCGTCAATTCTGACTCTGAAGCATTAGACGCAACGATAACGGTTTTGTTTTTCTTACTTGAAACAACAAATTCCGAAAACCAGTTTTCAGCATCTTTATCGAGGTGAGCACACGGCTCGTCCAAGAAAACACAAGAGACATCTGATAACAGGGCCGTTCCCAATTTCACGCGCTGCTTCATTCCACTTGAAAAATACTTCAATGCCTTGTTTGCATGTTTTTCAAGTTGAAGAATTTCAGGTATCTCATTCACTGAATAAGAGGCTTCAAATGACTTCAATCCGTGCGTGAACTGAAGGTGTTCAAGCAATGTGAAATCTTCGTACAGCCCCATGGCTGGTGAGCATAGCGAAATGTTTTTCCAAATTTCATCGGAAGGAATTCCTTCATAGATCACCATACCTTCAGAGGCAGATAGATAGCCCGAAATAATTTGAACCAAGGTCGATTTTCCAGATCCGTTCTGACCAACAATGCCAATGTGATCTCCTGAATGAAAGGTTCGATTTAGGTGACGGAAAATATATTTTCCACCGAACTTCTTACCAATATTTTGAAGTTCTATTTGCAACTTAAGTAGTCTGTGCGCCGCGAACTACGCCCTTTTCAGAACGTTGAATGAACGCGAGAACGATTTGCTTTTCTTCTGATTCTGGAAGCGTTTCTACAATTTGCTTCACCCCTGCGGCCAAGCTATTGTTGTGTACGAATAACGCTCTGTAGATATCTTCCAATCGAGATACTTGCTCGTCTGTGTATCCTCTTCTTCTTAATCCAATGCTGTTAACACCAATGAAACTAAGGGGTTCGCGAGCTACCTTAATGAATGGAGGTACATTTTTTCTAACCAAGGAACCGCCTGCGATAAATGCGTGATCTCCGATTTCAATAAACTGCTGAACAGCTACAACACCTTCAACCACCACCCAATTTCCAATGGTAACGTGACCCGCAATATTCGCTGAATTCGCTATCACACAATTGTCTCCAACGAATGCATCGTGCGCTAAATGCACATAAGCCATAAGCAGACAATTGCTTCCCACTTTCGTGGTCATGCGGTCCTTCGTGCCGCGGTTAAGCGTGCAGCATTCTCTAATTGTTGTGTTATCTCCTATCTCAACGGTGGTCTTTTCACCAGCAAACTTCAAATCTTGAGGAATAGCCGAGATCACAGCTCCAGGAAAAATGCGACAATTCTTTCCAATGCGCGCACCGTCCATAATGGTCACGTTCGGTCCAATCCATGTTCCTTCACCAATAACAACATCGCCGTAAATCGTTGTGAATGGACCTACTTCAACGCCCTCACCGATTTTAGCATCTGGATGAATTTGTGCTAAGTTGCTCATGCCTTTTCTGTTGTTTGTGTTGGTACTTTATCTTTCACAACTTGCGCTAACATAGTGGCTTCACCCACTTCCTTTCCATTTACATAAGCCACACCGCGCATATTCACTAAGCCTCTACGAATAGGTGATTCAAGTTTTAGATGGAAAATAAGTGTGTCTCCAGGTAATACTTTTTGTTTGAATTTCACCCCATCAATCTTCATGAAGTAAGTGCTGTATAACTCCGGCTCCTCCACTTGACTTAGCGCAAAGATTCCACCCACTTGAGCCATGGCTTCAATTTGCAAAACTCCGGGCATTACAGGGTTTCCAGGAAAGTGTCCTTGGAAAAACGGCTCATTCAACGTGATGTTCTTCAACCCAACAATACTCTCGTTGTCCATCGCAATTACGCGATCTACCAACAAGAATGGGTAGCGATGCGGAAGCATCTTGGTAATTTGATTGATATCGAAAACTGTTTTTGTTAGGTCAAAAGAGACAGTAGACTGACGTTTTTTGTCCCAAGCCTTCAACACTTTCGCGAACGCTACGTTTCCAGCATGACCTGGGCGTGCAGCCAAAATATGTCCACGTAAAAACTTACCTGTTAGCGCCAAATCTCCAACAATATCAAGCAACTTGTGTCTTGCTGGCTCGTTTTCATATTGAAGTTTAATGGTATTCAAAACACCAATTCCTTCAACCTTTACATCTATTTCTTCACGACCTAACTCTTTCAAGATGTCTTTGATCTGTTGATCGGTGTAATCTTTATCTACCATCACAATGGCATTGTCGAGACTTCCTCCTTTAATCAAACCGTTTTTAGCAAGTAGCTCTAATTCTCTCAAGAAAACGAAGGTTCTACATTTTGAAATTTCACTTGAGAATTGATCCAAATGATACATCTGAGCATGCTGAGTTCCCAATATTGGCGAGTTGTAATCAACCATTACAGTTACTCTATACTCTCCGCCATTCGTAGGAACAGCAAGCATTTCAACACCTTTATCTGTGTCTTCAAACGCGATGTTCTCGTCTAATACGATATACTTTCTATCAGCGTTTTGCTCTTCGTATCCTCCAGCCTCGATCGCTTCTACGAAAGGCCACGCGCTGCCGTCCATGATTGGAATTTCAGGACCAGTAATTTGAAGGAGAGCATTGTCTACGCGACTTCCATAAAGCGCAGCCAAAACGTGCTCTGTCGTGTAAACACGCGCGCCATTTTGCTCTAAGGTTGTTCCCCTTTGGGTTCCCACCACACGATCGCAATCCGCATCAATGATTGGTGAACCCTCTAAATCTACACGTTGAAATTTATATCCGTGATTCTCCGGTGCCGGACAAATCGTTAGTGTTACTGCTTCTCCGGTATGTAAGCCAACTCCGTTGAATACGATTGGCGCTTTAACTGTTCTCTGTTTTGAAGACATGCTGCAAAATTAGTGTGAATTAACAGGTAATTCACTTGATTTTCGAATAGATTCTTTTGTTATTTACGAATAGATTGAATAATGGCATCGGCCATTTCTCGCACTTCCTTCTCTGTTATTTTCTTCTTCTCAACTGCCTTCAATCTTACAACTGCAAACACACTTGAAAGAACGTGTTCAAACTGAAAAGCAACATTCATCTTCTTGAATTTACCAGTCTTTTGACCTTCCTTCAACAAGGCTGTCAATGCTGAAAAAGCATCTTCCATTTCCTTGTTCTTGCTGTACTGCGGTGAGTTGCGGTATTGAATAACGGCCAAATAACGCAAAGGCGCAGTTGAAAAATATCCGTAAAGCGCTAACCAAGCTTGGGTCAAACGCTGAACCTCCTTTCCTTTTACCGAGAGTGACTCGTGAAGAGCACGGGCTGCTTCTGTGCATGTTTCCACATAAAGACTTTCAAATAAATCTTCTTTGCTTGGAAAGTGGTGATAAATTGTACCAACCGCAACGCCTGAAAGCTTTGCTAATTCAGACATTGGGGAAGCGTGAAAGCCTCCGTTTGAGATTAATTTTAGGGCGGTATTTACGACCTTATCTCTTCTTGAAATTTCTTTTGCCATAACCGAATGTTCGTTCGGTCAAAGATATTTCCTTTTCTAAACACTGGAGTTGAAACTTTTCACCAACAGCCTTTTAATAAAGAAGAAATTACTAAACTTGCAGAACAAAAATTTGAACACATGTCAATACAAGAAAGAATCAACGAAGATTTAAAAACAGCTATGAAAGCTGGAGAGAAGGATAAGTTAATGGCTCTAAGAGATATAAAAAGCAAGCTTCTTCTTGAAATGACGAAAGACGGCGGAGATAGTGCTGTAGACGACACGAAAGCAGTTGCTATTCTGAACAAACTCTTCAAACAACGTCAAGAGTCTATCGAAATCTACAAAACGCAAAATCGTCCAGATCTTTTGGAAGAAGAGCAATTGCAGGCAAATGTTATTGCTGCTTATCTACCCGCTCAATTAACTCCGGAAGAGCTTGAGGCTGAAATCAAAAACTTCATCGCTCAAGTTGGAGCTAGTTCTCCAAGCGATCTTGGAAAAGTAATGGGTGTTGCTTCAAAGGCCTTAACAGGTAAGGCAGACGGAAAAGCCATCTCTGAAACAGTGAAGCGACTTTTAAGCTAAGCATGAACATCATTGGTCGTAAAACCATTATTCAACTTCCTCAACTGGGGGGTGCTAATGTGCGCGCCAAAATAGATACAGGTGCTTTTCGCACCGCTGTTCACTGCGAATCTTGGTCTCTGAAGGAAATAGACGGAAAAGATGTTTTGGAAGTAACCATTCAATGGGAGTCAGGGAAACCCGTTGTGCTTCACTTCGAGAAATTTCAAAAGCGCACAATAAAAAACTCTTTCGGACAAACGGAAGAGCGCTATTGCGTGCGAACGCTCATACTCATTCACAAGAAAAAGATTCAATCTGAAATTTCGTTTACGAATAGATCGGGAATGAGATATCCTGTGTTGCTGGGAAGGAAGACAATTGGGAAGAAATTCTTGGTAGATGTCTCGTTGAAGAGTTAAAAAAAGAGGCCGCCTCTCCCAAAACGACCCCTTTTTAGAATCACTCTTTTCCATACAAGATGAAAGAAGAATGAATAACTAAACCTTACCTATTTGAAAAAATCTACTCTTTATTTTTGTGGGAGAGTAAAACTTTTTGAATGTTCTCTACAGCATTCATAGTCTTATACCCCAGGTGTTAAATAAAGGTTACGTTTTTTTATTTTTATTTTTGAAAGGCCCGATTTCATTGGGGAAAAACATGACAGAACGAGTAAACGCATACGTGCTTTCAAGCCGAAAATTCAAAGATTCACTTCGTTTGGCGCATGTGTTTACCTTGGAGTATGGTGTTCAAACCTTTTTATTTCGAACAGGAAAGAAAGGCGAGAACATTTCATTCTTCCAACCGCTGAACGCTATTCAGTTTTCTGGAAAAAAGCAAGATGGAAAGCTAGAGATCGCGAAAGACATGAGCCTTAGCGAAGTCTATACGAGCATTCCCTTTCAAGTTGAAAAATCTACTGTAGCGCTTTTCATTGCGGAGTTTCTCTATCGGTGTTTACCTGAGCACTACGTCAACGAGGAGGTGTTTCATCTCATTCGAAAAACAACCCAACGACTCGATTCATCTGAAAAAACCGGTACACTTCCCATTCACTTCCTTGCGCAATTCGCCATGGAGATGGGGTTTCTAAGCGATGAATATGAGCTAACGTTTGAAAATACTCGCAGCGACGAAGCGCTGCTTCATAAAGCCCTTCAGCTTTTCATCACAACTTCTATTGAACAAGAGGTGCAAAGCACATTAAATCGCGATCAGCGAAAGTCCTTATTGGAAGAGCTCATCGCTTTCTGTTCCTCGCATCTCGACACTTCCATTCGGTTGAATTCGTTGGAAATGTTTCACGAAATTTTCGATTAAACTTCTGTTATCTTCGCAATAAAATGAAGTTCGCAGATATCATTGGACAGAAAGACGTAATCGACCGTTTGCGCAAAGCAAAATCGGAAGATCGTGTTGCGCACGCCCAACTATTTCTGGGACCTGAAGGATCTGGAAATCTCGCACTTGCTTTAGCCTACGCTCAATTCTTAAATTGCCCGAACGCTACACCCGAAGATTCATGCGGCACTTGTCCCACTTGCAGAAAGAACAGTTCGTTTCAATTTGCAGATCTTCACTTCAGTTTTCCGTATTTCAATAAAACAGGTTCGAAAGAAACCATCTCCGATGACTTCGGAACAGAATGGAGAAATCGACTTCTCCTCTCGCCATATTTCGGTGTTGAAGATTGGACCAAAGAACTTTCAAAAGACAACAAGCAACTTATTTTTTCGGTGCCTGAAGCCGCGAACATTGTAAGAAAACTTTCTTTGAAATCGTTCGAGGGCGGATATAAAGTCATGGTTATTTGGATGGCCGAAATGGTCGGTGAAGGTGTGGCAAATAAGCTTTTGAAAATCGTTGAGGAGCCACCTGCAAACACCTTGTTTTTCTTCGTTGCCAATTCATCTGAAAATATTCTGAACACGATTCTATCGCGTGTTCAAGTAATTCAAGTGCCGAAAATTGACGAAGCTTCGATCTCTGCCGGACTGAAGCATTTGGGTGTAGACGATCACAAGATTCCGGACATTGCGCACTATTCAGACGGTAGTTGGGACGTGGCTTTGCGCCTTCGCGACAACAACGATCCGAACGAGTTCTTAGCCATGCAATTCCAAACTTGGATGCGTCATTGTTATTCAAAGAAAATTCCTGCATTGCACGCCTGGTCCGAGAAAATGGCCGAATTAACGCGTGAAGATTTGAAGCACTTTCTGTTGTATGCTCTCGATCAAATGCGCCAAAATTTAGTGTTGAATTATACTTCTGAAAACATCTCTCGCTTCACCGAGAGTGAAAAGGCTTTCGCGCTAAAATTCTCGCCGTTCATTAACCACTTGAACATTGAAGACATCATGCTCGAATTAGAGGCGGCACACCGCAGCGTTGGCCAAAACGTGAACAACAAAATCCTATTCTTCGAACTATCAATGCGAATTTTTCGATTGTTGAATCGAAAAGAAACGGCATAAAAAAACACCTCCGAAGAGGTGTTTTGTTTTTGAGGTCCCGAGCGGATTCGAACCGCTGTACGAGCTTTTGCAGAGCTCTGCCTAGCCGCTCGGCCACAGGACCCTTGTGAATGGCAAATATACATTCATTATTCAATAATCCGAATCTTTTCAATACTCTTCATTACAAATAATTGTATTTTCGCTGAAAACCTGTTTTATGAATAAAAAAGTTGCCATCATAGTTATAAGCGTTTTAGGCGCTCTTTGTCTTAGCCTTGCCTACTGGGTGAAAGTAAGTCGCGACCGTATTGTTGCGCTAGAAAATAACATGGGTGCTTTGAACGTGCTTGCTATGGATGCGGCAAACGCTACACCCGAGCAGATCATTGAGTTGTATAAGTTGGCGGAAGATTCGTTAACGAATATGAAAATGATGTACGACACATTAACGACCGATAATACTGAAATGATGGCGCAAATTGAAGCGCAACGGACGCAAATCGAAGGACTCTTGAAGCGCGCTAAAAACAAAGATTACGACATCAAAAAACTTCTTGCGGAAACGCAAACCCTTCGCAATATCATGAAAGGGTATATTCATCAAATCGATTCCCTTCAACAAGATAACGATCGTTTGTTCGCTGAAGGTCAGCAAGCGAAGCAACAGGCTGTAGCTGCAGAAAACAGAAGCAAAACATTAGAGACCGATCTTAACTCGGCTAAAGAAATTGTAAAAGCAGGGTCTGTGCTATCTACAGGAGGTTTCTCAGCAACGGGTGTATTCGCAAGAAACAGCGGAGCTGAAGCAACAACAGATAGAGCTGCAAAGTCTACCATGATCAAAACATCTTTTACTCTTAGAGAAAATAAAATTGTAAAAGCTGGAAGAAAAACAATTTACCTCAAAGTAATATCGCCAAATGGAAATACACTTTCTGGAAAAGGAGGCGGATCTTTCACTGCGAGCGGACAGGCAGATACCTTCGGGGCTTCACGTGAAATAGACTACCAAGGTCAAGATACTGACGTTAGTATATACTTCACACCTACTTCAGCGCTCGACAAAGGTTCATACCGTTTAGAGATTTATGAAGGTGGAAATCTAATTGGAAAATCAGAGGTCATTTTGAAATAAGAAATATGAAAAAAGCCCTGAAAATCGTTCTCATTGTTTTCGGTTCAATCGGGCTTCTTATTGGAATTCTTTATCTCACCGGCAATGGTTATCTGGCACGCGGCATTTATTGTACTTATTTGCATGGAAAGATAAAACCAGATATTGACGACCAGTCTTTTTTCGACACAAGAAAAATAAACCGCGGCGAGGCTATAAACCTTCCTGCCAAATTAAATGTCTTGTCGAATGAGAACATTGCGTTCCTAAACTCAACAGAGTCTGAAGCGTTTTTGGTTTTTAAAAACGATACACTTGTTTCTGAATGGTACGGCAGTTACGGCGCAGACTCAACGCATTGGAATTCTTTCTCCATGGCGAAAAGCGTGATTTCCTTGCTCATTGGTTGCGCCATTGAAGACGGAAAAATTACATCTATTCAAGACCCTATTTCAAAATACATTGCTTGGAGCGGAAACGATGTAACGTTGGAACAACTGCTTCGCATGAGCAGTGGTATTCCTTTCGGAGAGAGCTACAGCAGCCCTTTCGGCTATATGGCGAAGGCGTATTACCACACAGACTTAAAAGCCATCACAGCGCCTTTCAAAGTAGAGCAGACGCCGGGTTCGTCTTGGTCCTATGAAGGAGGAAATACCGTTTTACTGGGAATGGCCCTTGAAGCAGCAACACAAAAGAAAATATCGAACTACTTCGAAGAGAAAATCTGGACGAAAATAGGCGCGGCCTCTCCTGCCTATTGGAACCTAGACTCTGAGAACGGTTTTGAAAAGCCTTTCACAGGTGTTTATGCAACAGCAAAAGACTTTGGAATGCTCGGTCAATGCATTCTTCATCACGGAAAAGTAAACGGAGAAGAGATTATAGACTCAACATACTTAGCCCAATCGTTTGAACCGTGGACCATTCAAGATGGAAAAAATTCAATCTGTGACTGGTATGGGTTGCATTGGTGGATGGGCGAAGTAGACGGTGTGAAATTCAAGTCTGCGCGCGGAATGCGTGGACAGTACATTGTCATAATTCCTGAGAAAAATATGGTTGTTGTGCGCATTGGTCACCAACAATCAAAAGAGAGAATAAGCCAAATGCCAGTCGATATGCTCTCTTACATAAGAATGGGGTTAACCTTCTAGTAAGCGCGCTCTGTGCGTCCTTCCATGTAATTGATGAAAGCTTTGTTCACGACTTTATTTCCGCCAGGTGTTGGATAATTTCCAGAGAAATACCAATCGCCTTGGTTGTTCGGACAAGCATCGTGAAGCCCTTCAATGGTTTGGAAAAGCACACTAACTTTAGCTTTCGTGCCTTCAGGCGTAACCAACTTAGCAACCATTTCAGAAATTTCTTCTTGCGTATACGCTTCGTAAACTTCCTTCACATAGTTTCTTACTTGTTCTTTTGGAACACTCTCTTGCTCTTTACATTTCATGTAAACAACATCAAGGATTCCCTCTTTACCGTCGCGCTTCAGCAA
>JBILTL010000093.1:0-8401 GCA_044371535.1 Flavobacteriales bacterium
AAACCTTCTTGAACCCAAACAATTCAGTGAACACGCTCTATTCGGAAAAAACACAATCATAGCTGTATTCGATGCCGGATTCACAGATGCCGATTATGCCGATCAACTCGAACATTTATTCAAGAACAGACAAATCATTGAAACCAAAGATTTCTTAAAGAAAACGGAAGACGTTTATTCCCACTCCGTTCACGGAACCGAAGTCTTAACCTTTCTTGCAGGTAAGTCCGACTCTATTCAATACGGATTGGCTTCTGATGCACAATATTTGCTTGCACGTGTTACTCCGAATATGGGTTTCTTCCGCTTTCTAAACGACGTGCAGTGGATTCAAGCGTTGGAATGGGCCGATGAAAAGGGAGCAAGCCTCGTGAATTCTTCCCTGAGTTTTACAAACCAATTGTATGAAAGAAAAGATTTGAATGGAAGGACATGCAAAATAAGTATTGCTGCAAACACCGCTATGGACAAAGGAATTCTGGTGGTGAATGCTGCAGGAAACGAACTTCAAAACGGATGGGAAATTATTGGTGCACCCGCAGATGCCGAAAGAATTTTAACCGTTGGATCGGTTAGTCCAACAACAGGGTATGTCTCTAGCTTCAGCTCAGTAGGCCCAACAGCAGATGGCAGATTGAAGCCCGATGTTTGTGCGCCAGGTGAATTGTTATATCCAGATGGAGATGACGATGAATTCAAACACATTCAAGGAACATCTTTCGCCACACCGCTCGTATGCGGTTTCGCAGCATGCGTGCGTCAGCTTCACCCCGAATGGAATACCGAAAAACTTTGGACAGAAATAAGAAAGAGTGCTTCGCTTTATCCGTACTTCGATTACGCGCACGGATTCGGAATTCCGAAAGCCGGTTATTTCTTTTCGAGTCAGGAAGAAAAACCGAATGTTTATTCGGTTCAGTTCAATCAAACAGACTCTTTAAGTTGTAACAACCTTCTAACGATATCACGAATCGATGGAGATGAAATTTCAGAAGAGTATTCTTCTCCCGTTGCATTTATTCAATTTGTAAAAGCAACCGGAGAAGTTTTTAAATACAACGTTACTCGTCCACTTAACAAAGTCATTGCTTCAATTCCACCTGAAGAGTTCAAAGGATGTAAACTTCGAATAGTCTACGACCGCCATTTCTTCGAAATACCCATTCCTGAGCAATGAAGAATTGGATCACCCTTCTATTTGGTTTATCGCTTTCGCTTGGATTATCTGCACAAACCATTCTATTCGAATCCAACATTGATTCAGTCATGAAGCGCACCCGTGATTACAGATTAACGGGAGTTAACATTGACAATTATTCTTCGTATTATTATGAAATTGGAAGTTTCATTCCGAACAACAAGCACCTCGCAAAAAATGAGAAACTTGAGCTTGGAAGGAGTTTTTCATTCGGTTACACCTTCAAAAAAGATATAGCTGAAATGTCATCTATTGTTTTTGGAACAAGCTATTTCAGAAGAACGCAGCGCTTAAATTCAGATTATCCGATTCAGTCGTTTGAACCCGACAGTTCTTGGAATCGAGCAAAATACAGTTCCAACGCCGCGAATGCGCAGATACGTTTGCGTAAATACATTTTAAAGCACGGCAGTCAAACCAATAGCTATGTAGAATGGGCTATTGAAGGATACTATTTCTTGAACAGCCGGTATGTTGGCGTTAAAAAGATAGATGATCTTAAGTTGAAACGCATTGAAAGCAATCCGATCGGATTCAACAAATGGCAATATGCATCTTCTATAAAAATTAGCTTTAGCACATTGGCAGTTGGACTTCGTTATTTCCCTAAGCCTATTTTTTCAAGTGGAAAATATCTGGCTGAAGATTATGGTAACTGGAGTTTCTATTTCACTGTGAATCTTCCGGGAACCAACAGCAAGAAAAAATAATTTCAAATCACAAACTTCCATTCAGAAGTCTCATTGTGCCATTTGCCCGTTCCAGACTCAACATTCACCTCACACAACGCATGTTCATGTCCGTTTGAAATGAACAACCACGGTGCCTTCAACACCGAGTTATAGCGGAGCGTTTGGCTAAGCACCGCTTCATCGACCTTCACCGTTGGGGCTTTGAACTCTGCTATCATGAAAGGCGTTGCCTCTCTCGAAAACAACACCATGTCCGCTCTTCGCTTCATCCCATGAAAAACCACTTCAGCTTCTACTCCCACTCTTCCTTTCGGGAAATTCAAATCGTTCACGAAAAAGTGAATGGCGTGCTGACGAACAAATTCCTCAGGAGTTAATGCGACCCACTTGTTACGAACAATGTCCCAAACCTCTCGCGAAGCTTCTCCGCGAATGCGGAAGGAATAAGGGGGAAATTGGAAATTGAGCATAAAATTCTGTTGTGCAAATTAGTGTATATTTTTCAAGATTGAAATGTTGTAAGGCTTCAAGACTATTACCGATATTTGCAAGACATGGAACACTCGCTAATCATTCGTGACATTCAAATGGGCAATGCAGCCCCTGTCTATCTTTTGCACGGCGAGGAAGCATTCTTTATTGATCTGATAGCCGACGCCATTGAAAATAAAATTCTCGACGAAAGCGAGAAGGCATTCGGACTAACCGTTTGTTATGGCAAAGATTCAAACTTAGAATCCATAGTTTCTATGGCGAAGAGTTTCCCCATGATGGGAAACAAGCAAGTGATTATTGTTCGCGAAGCCCAAGATTTAAAATGTTGGAAGAAAGAAGAACTGTACAAATGTTTGTTGAATTACCTCGATGCGCCAACGCAAAGTACTGTTCTTGCATTCTGTTACAAGAATGGAAAAGTTGATGGAAGATCTTCACTTTTTAAAACGCTAAAAGCGAAGGCGAAAACTTTCGAATCTGCACCAATCAAGGAAAACCAACTTCCTACGTGGGTTCAAAACATTGCGAAAGATCAAGGCTTAACCATACGCGGAACTGCGACTCAACTGCTTGCCGACTATTTGGGTTCAGACCTTCACAAACTCACGAATGAGATTTCAAAGTTGAGCATTGTGCTCAATCAAGGCGATGAAATAACTACGCAAGTCATTCAAGATCACATTGGAATTTCGAAAGACTACAACGTTTGGGAATTGCAAACGGCACTTATTCGCAAAGATGTTTTAAAGGCAAACCGAATCATCAGCTTCTTCGAAAAAAATCCGAAAGACCATCCGTTATTCTCGGTTATTCCAGCACTCTACACTTTCTTCGCTAAGTTGTGCGTTATTCAAAACAGCACGAACAAAGACGAAGCCTACAAGGAATTGGGCGTGAATTATTACGCTGCTCAAAACTTCAAAGAGGGGGAACGTAATTATTCTCCAGGCAAATCGGAGCGCATTATTAAATACTTCCGCGACGCAGATGAGCAACTAAAAGGTTTAAAGGGAAACAGCATGTCGCATGGCGACATTATGCGTGAGCTAATCTTTAAAATTCTACATTAACGAATCAACGATCCGGCAGTGTACATTTCATTCTTACCGTCCTTACACAAAGCATAAGTAAAGCCGCCTCTTAATCCGAATCCGCCTGTAACTCCAGCTTTATCTACTGCCAAGACACCTACTTGAAATTCATCGGTCATGAACGCATTGTTTGATTTTAATCTCGCAATTGCTTCTTCACAGGCCTCTTGTGCTGTTGCACCTTGACGCATTAATTCCACAACTAGAAATGACGTGCATGAACGAATAACCGTTTCACCAAGTCCCGTGCAAGTTGCGCCACCAATTTCATTATCTATGTAAAGACCCGCGCCAATAATCGGACTATCACCTACCCTTCCGTGCATCTTATATGAAAGACCGCTTGTGGTGCAGGCTCCCGAAATTCGTCCTTCATAATCCATCGCTAGAAGCCCAATGGTGTCGTGATTTTCTACATTGATAATTGGCTTGTACTCAGAAGTCTTCAACCACTCTTTCCAAGCTTTATTTGCTTCTGGATTCACATAATCGCTGTGCTTGAAGCCTTGCTCCAATGCAAATTGTTCTGCACCCTTTCCAACAATCATGGCATGAGGAGTCTTTTCCAAGACCGCACGCGCTATAGAAATAGGGTGCTCAAATCCTTGCACAAATGCAACCGACCCCACCTTGTGTTGCCAGTCCATAATACATGCATCCAAAGTCGTTCTGCCTTCTCTGTCTGGAAGCCCTCCTAATCCAACGCTTAGGTTGGTTAAGTCTGACTCTGTCTTCCAAACACCCATCTCTGCCATGTCCAGAGCATGCCCACCTTTCTTCAAGGCGTCCATGGCAGCGTCATTTGCCGCAATGCCGTGATCCCAAGTAGATAGAACAAGCCCTTTCGTATAACGCACTTTCTCTGCTGGCTTTCTTTTCTTTTCACTGAATGAAAATAAAGCCGGTGACATCCCCAACAACGCGCCAGTAGCGGCAAGCTGACCTAAAAACTTTCTTCTGTTACTCGACATTATTTAACAATAAATGGAAGACGGTAAGTACCCTTGTCTGTGATTAATTGAACAGCATAAACACCCGAAACAAGATCACTCGCATTGAAAAACACTTTTGATTGTTCAGGAGAAAGCACGCCTGAATATATTTCTTTCACACGGCGACCCTGCATATCTACAATGAATGCTTGTGCTTTTTGAGAAGCACGAGCATTGAACTCAACGCAGGTAATTTCACTTGCTGGGTTCGGATAAATTCTTGAGAAACTGAAAGCCTCTTCGTTAATGCTGTTTCCATTCAACACATCGAAACTCCAGTATCCTTCTGGCGCAGCCATTGGACGTTGCAACACTTTGCCCGTTGTCGCTTCTCCTTCTACATAATAATAAACACGAGTGCCAGCTGGTTGCGCTGGGATAAACCCTTCCCAATTGTTACTTCCTACACTGGTCATGTCTACTAGATTGTATGCTCCATTCAAAGATGTTTTCCAATACAATCTTCCGGCAGCAATACCGTCGCGGTGGTTCATATATGCCACCACCGAATAAGGAGTAGTTGTGTTATCTGTATCTGGAAGTGGGTTGTGACTAATTAGCATTGGGCTCTGCACACCAACGCTATGTGTAATGCAATGAATGGCTCCACTTGCGGCAATAATATTATCGGTGTTGTTATCGCAGTCGATACCAACAATCTGATATCCAGGAAGAGCTTCTTGCCAAATGCGAAGTGCAGTGGTATCGTATTGTTCTCGATAAATTGGAAGAATGACCATCTTATTCACGAAGACTGCGTTTGTGTAGGTGCGATAAGATGCAGGAGGATTTGAACTTGGCCAATTTCCAGCTACACTCGGAGGCATTGGAATGCGAATGGTCTTGTAAGGTTCGCCCCACTTATTCATAAAGTTAGAAACCACATAGTCCATATTGGCATTGATTTGCGGACCGTCGGAAATTCCATCAGGATACTCACCTACTAACAAGGTTTGCTCATCAATAAGTTTCATGTGCATGTCTACGTGATGAATTCCATCATAAGGAAGTACAGGCATCTTTATGTATCGATCGGTTCCCAGATAACTCTGAGTAATTGCGTCAATCTCGGTTTCAGTTTTTGCAGTAACACCATACTGATTACCTGCAGCGTTCTCTTCCAAAATAAGTTCTGTCACAATAGCAGTTCCAAAACCATCGCTCATCCAATTGCCACCCGTATTCACAAGGTCATCTGGAGCAGCAGTTGTCGTGTACAAATCCAAACCCAAATAATCGGCAACGTACTGAGGCGATGAATTGTCGTTCGGACGTGTTGGACGGTTGTAAATCCAATCGACCAAGAACAAATCTTCAACTTCATTTGCATAGGCAGGATTAGCGCCGTAATCACGCATCCAAACCGAATCGTAATTCGCAGGTAGAATAATTACGTTATCCATATTCGTAAAAGCAGGTCCACCTGAATTGCTGTAGAGATAATTCTGAGTAGCCTGAACATCCTCTGAAAGAATTACAACTAGTGTTTGCGTGCGCGCAGCAGCAACAATCTGCTTTAGAATAGAAGGATAAGAAATCCAAGAAATAGTTAAGCACTGAATCTCTTCCCACTCGGCCATAGCACGTATGTTTTGAAACGGTGGCGGAGATTCTATTCCTCTGTCTGAATTCACAATTGAAAAATCGCCATGTGAGATTTGCTCAATTTCAGCAGGAGTCAAATTTCTTGGCAAGCCCACTTGTGCATTCAAAAAAGAAGTGAAGGCCAAGGCAAGAGTCAGAAGACTTAAAATACGTTTCATTCGTTTAAATATTTTTCGGTTTGAAATTAGTCATGTATTCGCAAAACACCTACAAATTCAGAATTAAATTGTTGGTTTGAAAAGGTTGACAGAAAAGGCTATCCAATATAAAACTGGTGCCTGAAGTCGATGAGATTGAGCAATTGTATTTTAGCCACTTCCCACCGTACACGTTGCATTGAAAAACTGTATCAGACAAATTACTGAAAGTCTTCACAGCATTCGTGCAGCAATCGCAGTTAAAACTTGTTCCTACCCAATTGAATTGAATAAGCGCAGCACCCGAATTGTTTTGAAGGTGCACCAACACATTAGACTCTGGCCATAGCGCGACATTCTTGGTTAAGTTCACCTCGTTCCTTAAATCGTCAGGAGCAATTGCAATTTCTTGAGGATAGTAAAAATCCCTAGCAACCATTAACCGCGCTTCCAATAAATTCTCTTTCTTCCACTCCATTTTGTAATTCCCATTTACATCTGACGTTGCATTTGCCGCTTGAAAAAAATAATTGGTAAACACACCGTTAACGAGAGACTTTTGCTCGAAATTAATTGTGACGTAGGGAAGAGAAACACCCGTAGAAGCATCCTGCGTTCTTCCTTCTATTGAATAATTATCCGACGGTTTCTTGCATGAAACCATCGCCAAAGCGAAAAAGAAAATAACTCCTGCTAATCTCATTTTACACCAGACTTATAATGTTCAAAAATGGCGAGAATCTTATTGACGAAATTCACAGGACCGACTCCATTAATGTATCCATGTCGAACACACGACATCGCGTAATATTGACGCTGAGACTTGAGTATTAAAGCGTCTGCAACGTTTCCATCCCACAACGTATCGTTCTTTCCAATCTGCTTTGCAATGCACATGGCATCCAATATATGTCCGGGGCCACAATTGTAACTGGCCAACATGAACTTAATTCGTTCATCAGGATTTCGCACGCGCTGTTTCCAAAAATTATCTAAATTCTTCAACATTTTGGCGCCTGTCTGGATATTGTTATCCGGAGGGCAAAGGGTATCACCTCCGTATCTCGCTAAAGTTGCTGGCATGAGTTGCATAAGTCCACGCGCACCTGCCCAAGAGACCGCATTCGGATTGAAACTCGATTCAACACAACTTAAGGCAGTTAGCAAACGCCAATCCCAACCTACGATTGGAGCATGAACCTTGAACAATGAATCGTAAGGTGAAAGATGACCATCTTTAATTGCAGGCATCGTAAAAACACGCTTAATTCCGCCAGACCAACTCTCTTCGGAGCGTCCGAAATAACGCGCATATAAACTCTGTGCAAATCGAACTCCATTCTTTTCACTTAAAAAACTATTCAACTTCTGTTGAAGCATAAAGGCGTTCGGACGAACAGCCCACGCAATGTCATCTTCACCTGCCAATTCAACCGACATATCCAAATTCGGATAATCTTCAAAACATAAAAAAGCTAAACTCTTATCAGTCACAGTTGAAGGTATTGCTCCATTTGCGACCTCCTGAAGTAACTCCTCTGTACCTACTTTTCCACTTGCTTCAATGACCTGAATATTTATGCCTGTCGTCTGAATAATATTCGCAAGCCTATCATAAAAAGATGAATATCGATGGACGTGAATCGGAAGTTTATCTAACTCCTGCTCGCTGTGCACTACTAAACCTCCTGCGAGTAATTTATTCGAGGTATCCTTGCGCTGAACCAAGACCTGTTTCGTTTTGTAAATCGTTGGAGAAAAAGCCAAAAACTTCTTCCGATCGTCATTTACTGTAAGGTTAGAAGCAATGATATCTCCTTCCCCACGATACAGCATGGCGAACATACTGTCTAAATTTTCAATGACTCTGATTTCGAGTTTTACACGTAATGATTTCGCAAATTTCCTTGCTAACTCATAGTCGAAACCCAATTCTTCATCTTTATACAAATAGTATGTAGAAGCACTGTTCTCTGTAAGGACAATCAACTTACCTCTAGACCTTATCGAATCCAAATCAACGTTAGCCAATTCAGGCAAACCCTTCGGACCTTCTGTCAATTCATGTCTACGAACTTTCGGAGAAAGTAAAGTAAACATGAATGCCACTCCACCAAGGAGCGCAAGGGAAATTAAAATTACTCGCCAAACAGATTTTTTCAAATCGAAATATTTACTTCAAATCTTTTCG
>JBILTL010000094.1:0-8392 GCA_044371535.1 Flavobacteriales bacterium
AGAAAAGGTAAGAGAGGATAAGAAAAGGTAAGAGAGGAGAAGAATAGAAGTAAAAATTAACGAGAAACTAGAAATTAAAAAATAAATAAACGACAAATGAAATCAGTAAAATACTTTTTCATTATAGCCTTGTCTGTCGGGTTGTTTGCTGGATGTAAGCCAGAAACTACCGGAGAGTTGGGCGAGCCTTCTGACAAGTTGCAAGGAATGGGTGGAACTTGGGAGCTTACCTCTTTCATTCAACAAGATCCAAATAATCCTGTTTTGGAAGAACGAGATTTAAGTGAGTTCTATTTGGTATCTGGTGTTGAGCCTATGCGTATTACATTAGATGTACTGACTCAAACCTATACCGTTACAATTACCGAAGGAAAAAATTTCTTCGGTGAAAGCGGAACATGGTCTTTAGATGACAACCTTGCTCCTTCTTCGATCACATTAATGAACGCAAATGACACAATTGAATTGTTCCTCGGTAATATGGTGCTTCCTACAAGTAACAATATGGGATTGCAATATCACCGTGTATGCTCTGATGATTTCAAGAACGTGATTTACAAGTTTAACTTCAAACGTATTTAATCATGAAAAAGATATTATTTACACTCGCTGCATTCGCAATTTCTGTTGTCGGATTTTCACAAGCAGCCTTCGTATTCCCTTCTCCAACCAATGCCAATGCAACAATGGATTTGTACATTGATGTGGCTCAAACCACAGGAGGACTAAAAACTATTTTGGGAAATCATCCAGAAGAAATAGACTCTGTTTATATGTGGACTTGGCAACCAGCAGGCCCGTCTTGCGGAAACGGTGAATGGGGAAATTCGAATACCTGCATGCGCTTGACCCATGTGAGCGGTTTGTTGTACAAAATGACTTTTGTTCCAACAACCTATTACTCTTGTACTCCACTTCAATTGTTTCAAAATGGAATTTCTTGTTTAGCGAAATTGAAAAACGGTAACGCGTATGGTTCTGAAGGAGTTGGTGAAGCTAAAACAGAAGACTTACACGTTGACATTGTTCCCGCTTTATGTGCCGATCGTATTTGCTTCTTCCCTGAAGCAGCGAAGCAAGATGATTACTTCAGCATTAGCTATGATAACACACAAGAAGCCGATGTGAATTTGCAAAACTTGGGAGCCGACGAGTGTTATATTTTTCTTCGTGCATTCACAGGAACATTTACATTCTTCGATGTCGCTCCAATTGCAAACGTAACCTCCACACCTTCTTTGAAGATGACTGAGATTGCTCCCGGTAAATTCAGAAAAACATTTATCCCTGAAGATTTTTTGCCTGTTCCGGACGGATCAACGATAACTAAGATTGGATTTTATATTGTGAAGCCTGGGTATACACCTAACCCTCCACCTTATCAGTATTACATACCTTTGAACTGTCAATAAGATTGTTCTTGATTAATTAAATAGAGGTGAAGTTTTTCACCTCTTTTTTTTGTTTACATTCGGAATATGAAAAATATATTCAATGCTCGTGTATTCGCCTCTCTAGCTGTTGGTGTTTGCGTCATTCTTTCGGCCTATGTCTTCATGAGAGGATATCGCGAAAGAAATGGAAAAGAAAACGTCATTCATGTCACAGGAATGGGAAGTCGAAATTTCGACTCTGATTTAATCGTTTGGCGCGGATCATTTTCAAAAACGAGTAATGACTTAACAGTGGCTTCAGCTTCTTTAGAGTCTGATCGAAATACCATTAAAAATTACCTTATGGCAAAGGGAATTCAAGAAAATGAAATTGTCTTTTCGGCCATGGAGATAGAGAAGAATTTCGATGAAACGCGCAACTCCAATGGTGATGTAACAGGTTCTATTTTCACCGGATATAGTTTATCTCAAATGGTAACTATTGAATCTTCTGAAGTTTCAAAGGTTGAACAAATTTCTCGCGAAGTAACTGAACTTATTGCATCTGGAGTGGAATTCAATTCCGAAAGTCCTGAGTTTTATTACACCAAACTGGCCGAATTGAAAATTGAAATGGTATCGGAAGCAACTTCTGATGCACGATTACGTGCTGAAAAAATTGCCCAGTCTTCTGGTGGTGAATTAGGTGACTTGCAAAGCGCCGAAATGGGAATTTTCCAAATTGTTGGACAGAACACAGATGAGGCCTATTCTTGGGGAGGGGCCTTCAATACATCTTCAAGAAGGAAGACTGCATCGATTACCATGCAGCTGAATTTCGAGATTGATTAACACCTCATTGTTTCAAGATCTTCAGAAAAGTTTTTATCGAATGTGGCTTTAGCCTTATTTTCGCTGTCTAACCAAACCCTCAATACATTGAATACACTTGCATTTACCGCAATTTGTCTTTACGGTTTCTTTTTAATTTTCATCTTTTTCTATTCGTTGGTCCAATTGAATTTGGCCGTTCAATTCGTGAAAAAGAACAAGCGCAAACGTCAAATGCCTGTCATTGCAGAAGAAGACTTGCCTTATGTAACAGTGCAACTTCCCGTTTTCAACGAGATGTATGTTATTGAGCGATTGATCAATGCTGTTTGTGAATTCGACTATCCTAGAAATCGATTAGAAATTCAGGTTTTGGACGATGGTAATGACGAGTCAGTTGAAATTGCTGCAAAGTTGATTGAAGAAAAACAAAAGCTTGGAATTGACATTCAACATATTCGCAGAGTTGATAGAAAAGGATTTAAAGCCGGAGCTTTGGCTTACGGATTAGACATTTCAAAAGGCGAATTCACTGCAATCTTCGATGCCGATTTCGTTCCAAGAAAAGACTTCTTGCGTCAGACCATTCCATATTTCTATGCTGGAGAAAAGATTGCAGTTGTTCAAACACGTTGGGAACACTTGAACGAAGACTATTCTTTGTTAACACGCTTGCAAGCCTTCGGTTTGGATGCTCACTTCACTGTAGAACAAATTGGACGTAACTATTCAAACCACTACATTAACTTCAATGGTACTGCAGGTGTTTGGAGAAAAGAGGCTATTTATGATGCAGGTGGATGGCAGAGCGACACCATCACTGAAGATTTAGATTTGAGCTATCGTGCTCAATTGGTTGGATGGAATTTCATTTACCTTCCTGCCATTGGTTCTCCTTCTGAGTTACCAGCTGAAATGAATGCGTTAAAAGCTCAACAGTTCCGTTGGACGAAAGGTGCTGCTGAATGTACACGTAAGAACTTAGGAAAAGTATTGAAGGCAAAAGACATGGGCTTTGCACACAAGGTTCACGCAAGTTTCCACTTAATGAACTCTGTTGTATTCTTGAGCATCTTAGGCACTTCGATATTGAGTATGCCAATGCTTTTCATTAAGCATTACTTCGACGGGTATCATGAATTTCGTGGAGAACATTTGAATGACTACTCCATTTACTTTGCGGTGGCATCTGCCTTCTTAGTTAGTTTCTTCATCTTAGGATTCTTCTACTGGGTTTCTCGTCCGCCAATGCCTTTCTTCCAGAAATTCGGTCGTTTCGTGATTGACTTCCCATTGTTCCTTGCGGTGTCTATGGGCTTGTCGTTGCACAACGCTGTGGCTGTAATTGAAGGATTAACTGGAAAGAAATCGGCTTTCGTGCGCACACCGAAGTTCGCAATTAGTACAGGTAAGAAAGGAACATGGACCGATAAGAAATATCGCGCTCCTAAGATTTCTCCATTAACCATTTTAGAGTTCATCATGCTGCTTTATTTCGCAAGCGGATTGGTATGGCCTTTCATACTTCGATTCTCTGAAAAAGATGGCGCTACTCGTTTAACGGATTTCGGTTTAATGCCATTCCACTTGATGCTCACAATAGGTTATTTCTATGTAACGTATTACAGTGTTAAACACGCTAAGGCAAATTAGAATTCCACTCAACGATTGAATTATATTGAAAAAGCTCGGCTCAGGCCGGGCTTTTTGTTTTTATCTTGCGAACAAGAAATAAGACTATGAAAAACTTTGTGCTGTCTTTGTTTATTGGTTGCTCTGTTGCTGCTGTTGCCCAACCTTGTGTAGGTGGAATGGCTGGCATATATCCTTGTGACAACGTCGATCTTTTATCTTACATGTCGCTTACTGATCTTGGAGCCAATCCGAACAACGACAACACAAGCGATGTTTGGGGTTGGGTTAGTCCAGTTACAAATAAAGAATATGCGCTCGTTGCTGTTTCAAACGGCTTGGCTTTCGTAGATATTTCTAACCCCGAAGCTCCAATATATTTAGGAACCCTCCCTACACATACGACGAACAGTTTATGGAGAGATGTTGAAACGATGGATCACTATTGTTTTGTTGGAAGTGAAGCTGGCGGACATGGTCTGCAGGTTTTTGATTTGCTGCAATTAGACAATGTTAATGCTCCTACTTCATTTATTGAAACGGCCTATTACGGTGGATTTGGTAATTCACATACAATAGCTATTGATCCTGAGAGTAAAATATTGATGGCAATGGGATCGAATACCTTCAACGGAGGTCCTCATTTGGTTGATATTTCAAATCCACTTCAACCCATTCTTGTTGGTGGTTACCAAGATGCAGGTTACACACATGACGGAACCATTCTAACCTATAATGGTCCAGATACAAACCATCAAGGAGATGTTATCGTTGTTGCATGCAATGGAAATAGCGGATTTGGATTGGTTACCTTGAATGTGACTGACCCAACAGATATTTTATTTTTAGACAACTTCGATTATCCTGAAAGAGGTTATACACATCAAGGTTGGTTCACTAAGGATATGTCGCACTATTTGGTTAATGATGAATTAGACGAACAAAATCTCGGAACAACCACTCGCACGCATATTTTCGATTTATCTGACTTAGACAATATTGTATATATGAATTATTATCTAGGTTCGAGCACCTCAATAGACCATAATCTTTATATCAAAGATCAGTTTGTCTATGAAAGCAATTACCGAAGCGGTGTTCGAATTCTCGATGCTTCACGAGTGAGCACTGGGGTTTTGAACGAAGTTGGATATTTCGATTTGTTTCCGACCAACGACCTTCCTCAATTCAGTGGGACATGGAGTAACTATCCCTATTTGCCAAGTGGAGTAAATCTTGCAACAAGCATGTACGATGGTTTTTTCGTACTTCAACCTAAACTGCTCTATTTGCAAAGCAAAAATTTGATTGCATGTGGCCAGTCGGCGGATACCCTTCAACTGAAAATAAATGCTGACTTACAATTCCCATTAACTGTCAACATTACTGGAATACCTGGTTTCCCAGTTTTCAGTGGTGTTAATATTTCAGGCCCTGGAGCATACAACATTGTGATTTCCGATTTGGGAACTGTTCCAACTGGGAACTTCAATTGCACCCTTCAACTTCAAACTACATTCGGAGAATCTTACGATTTATTCTTTTCAATTGCAGTAGGTTCTGCTCCTAATGCACCTTCATTGTTGTCTGTTCCTTCAACTATTCAGTACAATGGTTTTGATTATACATTCAATTGGAGTGCTGTTCCTGGAGCAACATCTTACTTGTTTGAAATTTCAGAGAATGACGCAACTTTTGGAAACATTGTCTACAGTTCAACAGAGGTTGGAAACTTCGCAACGTTGCCATTCGATTTCGCGTTCGCTGAGGGGAAAACGTATTCTTGGAGAGTAACAGCCATTAACCTTTGTGGTTCTTCTGCTTCTTCAGCAGCTGAAGATTTTCAATGGATACCAGCCAGTGTGAATGAAATTCCAGAACGTGAATTTATTGTTTATCCGAATCCAGCAGAAAATGAAGTCTTCATTCAAAACTTCCAATCGGGTAAATCGAATGTGAGTATTTTCAATTCAACTGGACAGTTGGTTTACTCAACAAGCTTCAATCAACCTGGAGTTCACACACTTGACGTTAAAACTCTTTCAACAGGAATTTATACGATTCAAGTTGGAAGATTGACGAAACGTTTACTGATTAAGTAAGCTTCTTCAGTCTGGAAATATTTTTCCTGGATTAAGAATTCCATTCGGGTCGAACGCCTCTTTTATCTTCTTCATGAGGTTTAATTGAACTTCATTGAAGGCAATGTCCATGTAGTTCTTTTGCACCCAGCCTATTCCGTGTTCGCCACTTAAAGTTCCTCCGAGAGAAACCGTTAATTCGAATATTTCACGAATGGCTTTTGGAAGTGTATTGTCCCATTGTTCATCGGACATGTCATCTTTCAGAATATTGATATGAAGATTTCCATCTCCAGCATGTCCGTAGCACACCGAACGAAATCCGTAGCGTTTTCCAATGACTTTCACTTCACGAAGTAATTTCGGAAGTTCAAATCTTGGGACTACTGTATCTTCTTCCTTGTAAATGGAATGGGACTTTACCGCCTCGCCTACTTTCCTTCGAACTTTCCACAGGGCTTCTTTCTGATTGTGATCTTCAGCAAATAGTATTTCACCGCATTCATGTTCCATGAGCACGTTTGAAATGGTCTCGCAGTCGAGCATAAGTGATTCAACATTAGAACCGTCGACTTCAATAAGCAGGTGTGCTTCCACCCCATCTAAATTCACTTGTGCGTCTGGAACAAATTGAAGTGTGTACTCGATTGCTTCTCGTTCCATGAACTCCATGGCGCTTGGCGTTATACCCGCACGGAAAACTGCGCTTACTGCTTCGCAAGCTTTTTCGGCTGAAGCGAAAGGTGCAAGTAAAAGCAAATTGTGTTTAGGCAATGGAAGTAATTTCAAGACAGCTTTTGTAATGATACCAAGCGTTCCTTCACTTCCAACCATCAATTGTGTGAGGTTATAACCCGTAGAGTTCTTTAGCGTGTTGGCTCCAGTCCAAATGATTTCGCCATTTGCCAAAACCACTTCAAGATTTAATACGAAGTCTTTTGTAACGCCGTATTTCACAGCATGCGGACCGCCGCTATTCTCGGCCAAATTTCCACCTATCCAACAACTGCCTCTACTGGCTGGGTCTGGCGCGTAGTACAAACCTTGCTTCGCGCATTCTTCTTGAAGGACTTGCGTAATCACAGCCGGCTCTGTATGAACCTGTCCGTTTTCAATATCGATTTTCAAAATTTTGTTGAAGCGTTCCATGGAAAGCGCAACGCCCTTTCTGACACACAAAGCACCACCACTTAATCCGGTTTGAGCTCCTATAGCCGTCACGGGGATCTTTTGCTCGTTGCAATATTTCAACAAAGTTGCTACTTCATTCGTATTTCCCGGTTTCAATACAACATCTGCAGGGAAACTCAAATTTTCGGTCTCGTCCTTTCCATATTTAATACGGGTTTCAGCGTCGGTAAATACGAAGTCCTTTCCTAGCGTAGTTTCGAAAAAATCAATATCCTTTGTTGTCATAATCTTAAAACCTTTGTGTAGCAAATCTCAACACTTCAACTCCGAATGCAACACATAACTACCTCGGTCTTTCAACAAAGTAATTCACTTTTTAACATTGGCATCTGTAGCCGATTGAAATTGCATTCGACTTCCGTTAATTCGTGTAAACTAAATAAAAATTCATGAAAAAATTATTGATTCCGGCTGTTGTAATGGCCATGTTCATGGCTTCTTGCGCCGATGTAAAATCAGACGCTGACAAGATCTGCGCTAAGCTGACGCAAATCGTTGATGCTGAAAAAGCGAATGATGCTGCTAAGATTGAAACCTTAGAAAAAGAGCTTACGGCTGAAATGGACGAACTGAAGAAGAAATACCCTGCTGGCAGCGAGGAAGCTAAAAAACTTGATGCAATTGTTAATCCTTGCACTGAAGATGCGAAAAAAGCTCGCATCAAAGCAAATGCAGCTACTGTTTGCGATATGATGACCAAGATGATGGAAGCTCAAAAAACGAATGACAGCGCAAAAATCGAAGCCCTTCAACAAGAAATGGAGCCGAAATTGACTGCTATGCAAAAGAAATATCCATCAGGAAGTGATGATGAGAAACAATTGGAAGAGCTTGTTAAGCCTTGTATGGAAGAGCTTATGAAAGCTGCATTGGAATCATCAATGGAATCTATAGAATAATTTACTGATAGATTTTCGGCAGTTTTTCAATTCAAAGTACCCAAAATTGAGAACAGCGTCCAAACACGCAATAAAAAGGGAAAGTCTTTCAACAAACCAATTCACTTTTTAACATTGAACGAATAATTGTTGTGAAAATACTTTTCCGCGAAGCAAATCTTTTTATATTCGTCAAAACTAAAATTATTCTTATGAAAAAATTAATGATTCTTGCTGTAGCCGTTGCAATGTTCATGGCTTCTTGCGGTGGTGTTAAATCTGACGCCGAAAAAATTTGTGATGTTATCAAAGAAAGCATCGAAGTAGAAAAGTCAGGTGACAAAGCTAAAATCGAAGAGTTCTCTAAGAAAGCTGAAGCAGACATGAAAGAAATGCAAGCTAAATA